>CAZQBR010000029.1:0-7360 GCA_964591975.1 uncultured Dehalococcoidales bacterium | reverse complement strand
AGACTAACAGCCTCAGCGTCTGGGAAATGCTCCATTTGATAATGCCAAACTTCACTCGTATTTCCCGAACCATGCATAAAAATTAACTTCATTTGAGATATGTCCATTAGTCTTTCAAGGTGGACTTAAGTGCTTCATCAGCAAGGGACACCACATCTTTATCAGTTTCATAAACATAAATAGCTGGTTGCCAAGCCTTGGGAGAAAAACGTACTACGGGCGGTTTGCGGCTAACAACATCACCCATCAGCCATTCCCCCCTTTTGTACGTTAACAAGCACTCCCAACCAATCTCTTCGTGACTCAATCATTGCTGTCTCCTCAGCACAAATATTAGCAAAAAGTAACATCAAGCCAAAATTGCCACAACACCTTGGTGAATCATCTTTACGGCGATAACAGCTGAAATCAGCATAACTATCTTAGATATGGCCGTCACCTAGTATTACCCAGGAAACCTACAACCAAACTGGCCTGCTTAAGAAGGAACCACTGTATCGCCAGATTAAGAACAAGGGAAACTACCACAGCGATAACAAAATATTGTTCGATAATCATCAGCCCCGAAGAACAGCCACTATATTCTGACTTTAAGATTCTACCTGTCACTCTGAGCATCAGGAAGAATCCCTGAAGTCCTTCGCAGAATTCGCCCTAAGCGAAGGGCTCAAGGTGACAGCTTGACTAGGATTAAGTGCAAAAGAGGCCATGGGTAATTTTTGCTCAGAATATTTTATCTTACCAGCGAATCCCAACTAGCAAAAGAAACTACGCTATCCCCTTCAGCTAACGTCATCAGACGTATACCACGACTATTTCTTCCTTGAACTGAGATCTGTTCTATGGGTATACACTCAACATTGCCCTTTACTGACAGCATAGCCAAGTATCCTCGCAGTGAGACGAGTCTAGACATAGCTACCTTTCCCGTTTTCTCGCCGACCCTATGAGCTCGAATCCCTTTGCCACCCCATTTATGGACAGGATAATTCTTTATCGGAGTTAACTTGCCAAAACCATTTTGGGTCACTGAGAGCACATAAGCGTCAGGAAAGACAACATCCATACCAATAGCACAATCATCAATGAGACGAATACCGCGAACACCGCCGCTAGTTCGAGATGCAGTTCTTAAATTTTTAACCTTAAATCTAATAGCTTGCCCTTCTTGGGTTACCAAGATGACCTCATCTTCATCAGCAACTACCCTAGCTGATACTAGCTTGTCCTGCTTCTTGAGACTCATAGCAATAAGACCATTCTTCCTAATTGAGGCAAACTTATCTAGAGAAGTCTTTTTTATCACGCCACGTAAAGTTGCCATTAACAAAAACATATCCGAAGGAAAGTCTGCCGTGGCCAGTAACCCAGTTACTTCATCTTCCAGGTCGATAGGTAATAAATTGACTAGGGCTATACCTTTAGTAGTTCGGGATGAATCCTCGGGAATATCATAGCACTTCAGAGTATAAACTTTACTCGAGCTGGTAAAGAAAAGCAGGTTATCATGTGTATCGGCTACCTGAATATGCCGCACTGTATCGGCTTCACGGATCATCATTCCCATGACACCTTTCCCACCACGGTGCTGTAGTCGATAAGTGTCAACTGGGACTCTCTTAATGAATCCTTGACTAGTCAAGGTAACTACCATTTCCCCGTGAGGAATAAGGTCCTCCTTCTTAAATTCCGTGATTTCCTCTTCCTCCACCAAGGTCCGCCGGGGATCGCCATACTTTGACTTAAGCTCTCTGGCGTCCTGTGCAACGAGCGAGAATACCTTTCTAGGATTAGCTAACAAATCCTCTAGATACGAAACGTTCTTTATCACAGTGGTATATTCCTCAGCTATTTTCTCCTGCTCTAGCCTAGCCAATCTACGAAGCGGCATATCAAGGATAGCTTGCGCTTGAATCTGTGATAGCATTAAAGCTGCCATTAAATTAGCACGAGCAGATTCCACAGTCTGAGACTGCCGAATAATACTGAGCACTTGCTCCATGTTATTTAAAGCAATTCTGAGGCCTTCGAGGATATGAGCTCTATCTCTTGCCTTATCAAGTTCAAACTGAGAACGTCTGGTAATGACTTGGAAACGAAACTCAATGTAACAGGTTAGAGCCTCTTTAAGATTGATTATTTTAGGTTGCCCATCAACCAAGGCAACCATATTGATAAAGAAGGCAGATTGCATTGGCGTGTACTTATATAGATTATTAAGTACCCGCTGAGGTTGTGCCTCCTTCCTGAGCTCAATAACAAGGCGCATGCCTTTCCTATCCGACTCGTCACGCACCTCAGATATCCCTGAGATTCTTTTCCCTTTAACCAAGCCAGCTATCCTCTCCACCAAAGCCGCCTTATTTACTTGGTAGGGAAGCTCAGTAACAACTATTTGTCTCTTGCCCCCCTTGCCATCCACCTCGCTGGCTTTAGCCCGAAGCATAATCTTCCCCTGCCCTGTAGCATAAGCGCTCTCTATCCCTTCCTTTCCCAAAATTATCCCTGCGGTGGGAAAATCAGGACCCTTAACAAACTGCATCAGCTCACTCGTGGTAGCTTGCGAGTTATCAATTAGATAGGCAATAGCATCACATATCTCTCCTAAGTTATGCGGTGGTATATTAGTTGCCATGCCCACAGCTATGCCTGAAGAGCCATTAACCAATAAATTGGGCAACCTCGCTGGTAATACAGAAGGCTCTTTGAGAGAATCATCGAAATTAGAAACAAGGTCAACGGTATTTTTATCACTATCGAGTAGCATCTCCTCAGCAATTTCAGCAAGGCGAGCTTCGGTATATCTCATTGCTGCCGGTGGGTCACCATCAACGCTACCAAAATTACCTTGCCCATCAATCAAAACATATCGTAAGGAAAAATTCTGAGCTATGCGCACCATGGTTTCGTACACCGGGGCATCCCCATGCGGGTGATATTTCCCCATGACCTCACCAACGATGCGGGCACTCTTCTTATGTGGACTATTATGATGTAGCCCCAAGCCATCCATAGCATAAAGAACGCGTCGTTGCACCGGCTTCAAGCCATCACGTGCATCAGGCAGCGCCCTGGAGACTATGACACTCATAGCGTAATCGAGATAGGAGCTTTTCATCTCCTTCTCGATATCAATAAGGTTTACTATCCCGGTTTCCATCACACTTCGAGTTCTCTTTCACGACCGACATCATCAAGTACAGAGAAACCCTCCGGTAAAGATTCTTCCTCACTTTTAGAAGATTCAGCTTCCTCCTCAGGGCTCTCAGACTCCCCCGCCGCCTCAGCTCCATCAACAGCTAACTTGCGTTTAAGAAAATTCTCTCTAGCATAAGAGCGGGGGTGCCCTGTAACTTGAACAGGAAAGGAAAGGTGCCCCACCTGGCTAGGATGCTGATACACTTCTTTAATGACTACCTGCACTTCATTGGGCAAACATACAGTGAGAATGGCTGCAGCATATTTATTCCCACTCTTTACTAACCTGATAAGACGTAACGCATGTTTTGGCTCAACCTCTCCCAAATACTCCCCATAGACACTCTCCACAATTAAGCGTTGTCCTTTTACCCTCAACTGCACTTCATCACCAAGAGCCATTTTAGCTAATACCTCGCCTGAAACCAAATTGCAAAGGTTTACTATCCCACTTTTGCCCATTTCAATGGTAAAAAACTCAGGTGCAACCTTTTGAACTCGGGCTCTGGAGGGCAAAGCCTTGCGATGCTTATCATCCATAAACTCGGGCAAGTTTGCCAGACGGGCCAAATTCTTATTAGCGATAGCATTACCGGGAGCAAGTGTCAAGACCTTGAGGTAGGCTTGCTTAGCCTGAGCAAAATCTCCCAACTCCGTCAAAGCTTTGCCCAGGCGATTATAAGCCTCAATATCGGATGGAAACCTTTCAATTATACTCCTATTCACCATCTCAGCTTCTTCCCACCTGTCCAGGGCAACAAGATCCACAGCCTTCTCGCTCAGCCTGCGCCTTAATCGAGTTTCCTCATCCTCTTGTTGAGAATGCATTATATTCATCCCCCGACAACAAATTCTGTAGACTTATAATAACAAGTCGGCAATGCTAAGCAAATTCTTCCAGCTCGAAGGCTCTATGTAAAGCCTGCGTAGCATCCTTAACTCTATCCTCAGAAATGATGCAGGTTATCCTTATCTCCGAGGTAGTAATTAGTTGAATGTTAATGTCTTCATCAAAAAGCGTGCGAAACATTCTGGCTGCATAGCCCGGGGTATTTTGCATCCCAGTCCCCACAATGCTAACCTTAGCCAATGTAGAATCAGCAACACATCGCTTTGCTCTAATGGATTCTATTACAGGTTCCACGATAGACATTGCCTTAACCAAATCATCTCGAGCTACCGTGAAGGTAAGGTCAGTAATATTCTCCACGCTGGCATTCTGAACAATGGTATCCACACTTATATTTGCTCTAGTCAGAGGCTCAAAGATTGCTGCAGCAATACCAGGGTGATCGGGAACACCAACGACAGTGATCTTAGCTACATTAGTATCGTGAGCAATGCCCCTAACCTTATTTCTCACCTCCATAGATGCCTCCTTACAAATGATAGTTCCTGGGCTATCGCTAAAGCTAGAAGCCACTAATATAGGTATATTATATAACTCAGCTAGCTCTACAGCTCTGGGATGTATCACCTTGGCTCCATAGCTAGCCAGCTCCAGCATCTCCTCGTAGCCAACTTCCTTTAATTTACCCGCTTCGGGAACGAGCCGTGGATCAGCAGCATAAACACCTTCCACATCAGTATAAATTTGGCACATCTTAGCATTTAAGGCAATAGCCAAGGCAACCGCTGCAGTGTCAGAGCCACCCCTCCCTAGAGTGGTAACATCCATATCAGCGGTAACGCCCTGAAATCCAGCTATAATGACGATGTTGTCCTTGTTTAATTCATTAACAACTCGCTTAGTGTCAACACGAAGAATTCGAGCTCGACTGTAGCTGGAATCGGTCTGTATGCCAGCTTGAGCGCCACTAAGGCTAACCGCCTCGTAGCCCAAATTCTCCAGCGCCATGGCTAAAAGGGTACTGGAAATTACCTCCCCAGTGGAAAGCAAAACATCGAGCTCCCTCTCACCAGGCTGCTCACTAACCTGATGAGCCAATTTAATCAGGTCATCAGTGGTATCCCCCATTGCTGAAACAACAACTACCACCTGATTTCCTTCTTCCTTGGCCTTGGCTACACGACGAGCTACACTTTTAATTCTCTCACCATCAGCAACCGAGCTACCACCATATTTCTGAACTACGAGAGCCACTTATATTTTAACCTCAGAGTACTTAATTTGCGTTTATTAACGTTGTCTTAGCTTCCCATCCACCCAATATAGCCATAATAGAAGCGTACTTGTCAAAGATTCTAACCAATGTAATTGGCTCAGGATCTGAGTTCAGTAAGCTACCTACACTACCATATAATTCTTGCCATTCCGTTAGTTCATCCCTGCATATCTTCATAACCCTTCAACAAGATCTGAACTTGTTGTAATTGGATGGCACACGATTGGGATAGCACTTATGGACAGTTGTGCCAACGCAAAACCGACTCCCATCAGATGATAGCCCATCTTCAGGGCTTGAGAAGGGCCCATATAATTCCTCCGCGTCCAACTTGTAGTGCTTTATATTAGGAGACATAATAGTAACATCCCTTGATGTTGTCAAAATTCTCTTCGTTTCATCGGTCGCTAGCTTATTCATAAGTGTTTGTTCACAAATTCTTCTTCGCTGCCCATCCTATTGCCTCTGTTCATCATAAAATACCTTCTTAGTGCCTTATCAATCATCACAAGGATTTTATTGCTGGCATTTCCGCCTCTACCAACAACAGAACAAGGCAAATAATCCCTAGTATCATCGTATGCTAAATCTCCACCAGCCTGCTCATAATATTATACCCTTCTCCAATGAAAACACCTGCCTTTTTCGCCTCTGCCTCGGTGAATCTCATAGCCCCGTTAGCCGTAAATCCTGGCCCCCACAATATAAAAGGAACTGGCTCACCAACATGAGTCTGAATCTCAATTGGCGTGGGGTGATCAGGCATGATTAATACCCTGAGAGCATCCTTGTTCCAAGTGCGGAGCTGGCTCACAATCTCTTTGTCTGCTCTCTGAATAGCCTCTACTTTGTCCTTAACGGAACCAGCATGACCAGCTTCATCCGGAGCCTCCACATGAATAACCGCCAAATCATATTCTTCAAGCGCTTTCAATGCTCCTGCCGCCTGTGCAGCATAATCATTGTCCAGTCTTTCGGTTACACCAGGAATATCCAGTATCTCCATTCCTACCATTTTGGCCAAGCCCCGCATAATATCAACTCCGGATGTCATGGCAGCATCCAGACAATAAACCTCCTTAAAGGCTGGCATATCAGGTATTTTACTACTAGCCCAGAAAAGCCAAATCATTGTAGCTGGAATATCACCACGAGACCTGCGCTCTATATTTACGGGATGACTCCGAAGCGCAACTTCAGAGCGTGCCATAAGGTCTCGCAATAGGTCGCTGCCGGGGCCACGGGGAAGAAACTCACCAATAGGCTTGCCAGGGATATCATGTGGGGGAGTGCAATTAGACAAAAGGGTATCTTCCCGCCCCTTTATCTTACATATGTGCCTGTAGCTCACGCCAGGGTAAAAGTGCACTTTGTCACTACCAAGGCTTTCATTTAGAGCAACAATAAGCTCTTGAGCCTCACTGGTGCTAATGTAGCCAGAGCTATAGCTCCACATTTTCCCATCGCGAACCGCAACCAAATTGCAACGAAAAACGGCTTCTCCTTGGTTAATGGGAATATTCATGCTCCTGGCTTCGATAGCACCCCTCCCATGGTAATAGATAGTCGGGTCATAACCCAGTATTGACATACAAGCGCAGGCACTGCTCGGCTCCATCCCGGATGGAATAGTCCGAACCAATCCTACAGTGCCTTCCTTTGCCACGATATCCAAATTAGGACTATGCGCCAACTCCAAACAAGTTTTCCCCTCATGGTCAGCCAAAGGCCACCCCGCTGCACCATCAATTATCAGAATGCAATATCTCATACAATGATTCAGCTACCCCAATGCCATCCTGGGCCCTTCGCTTCCTGCTATTCTCAACGAAATGAAGATGCTTCCATTGTTCAGGACAGCCCCCGCGGGAAGTCTCCAAGATTCTCCGGTTGCCATGCTCCATCAAGATGATACCAAAGTGAACGGCTACTACTTCATCTTGTTTTGATAATTAAATCACTTTATAATGGCTTAGACAAACGGGGCGTAGCGCAGTCTGGTAGCGCGCAGCGTTCGGGACGCTGAGGTCGGAGGT
>CAZQBR010000028.1:11641-13841 GCA_964591975.1 uncultured Dehalococcoidales bacterium | reverse complement strand
CATCGCTTAATAGGATATCACCAGAGAGTCCCGCTATCTTGAGCAAGCCTCCGGGCACAGGGAATAAGCGACCCAGATGGGGCGTGGGACCGGAGAATTGCTCTTCCTCCTCAGAGATGAGGTCAATTCCCTTCCCTGCCAGCATCTCCTGAAGCTCGGGAAAGGTCAGAACGGCATCAATGACTCCAGCAACTTTTTCATCCTCACTTTCAGCCTTTTTGGCCACACAGGGGCCGATAAAGACTACTTTGGCCTCAGGGTTGTACTGGCATTTAATAACCCTGCCCATGGCGACCATGGGCGAGACGATGGGTGCCAGGTTATCGATTAGCTGAGGGTAGAATTTTTCAATGAAGGAAACTACGGCGGGGCAACTAGAGGAGAGAACGGGCTTCCCTTTGTTTTCTCTCACCAATCGTCCATATTCACGACAGACCAGCTCGGCGCCGAAAGCAGCTTCCATCACCTCGCTGAACCCCAATTTTTTGAGGGCAGCTACCATCTGCCTCGGTCGAACTTCTGGGAAAGCAGCAGGGAAGGCAGAGGAAAGGACAGCAACCACCGAGGTATATTGCCCCAATAGCTGGCGAACAACACCTATGTCACTCCTGGCTTGTTTTGCTCCTACAGCACATATGCTGATGCAGGCACCACAGGCAACACAACGCTCCTCCATAACCCCAGCTATCCCCTCCTTCACTCTGATCGCCTTAACCGGGCAGTTGCGAACACAGGCATAGCACCCTTTACATTTTTCTCGCACCGTAAAGATAACACCCATTCTTAGCTCTCCTTTTCTTTGATTATAAAGCTGTCTTTTCCCTCTTGCTCACTGGAGGCATCCCTAACTCCCTCCTCAGACTTGCTACTGAACGACGGGAAGTAGAGACGCCAAATTTCTGCTCAAGTTTAGCCTTGATTGCTTCATCAGAAAAGAGTCCCTCCTCAGTTTCAAGGAGGTGCCTGACCAGTTCCTTTTTAAACCTTCTCGGGCGAGGGAAGAAATCCTTAAGCGCTTTCTCTTCACCCCAGGGTGTGTCAAGGCTCTTCGCTCTGATGGCGCGGCTAATTGAACTTGGAGCAAGTCCGATCCTTTTAGCCATCTCCTTTTGACTGAAGGGTAGAAGAGCTTTCAAATCACCTGATTCGAAATAGAGCGATTGCTTTTCCACAATATTTTGCAATATGCGAGTTACCGTGTCTTTGCGGCTGTTGATTAGCTCTAGCTTCCCAAATAGCTGTCTGATTTCCTTCGCCTCAGCCCCACTGAAAACCCCGTTCCCTTTCAATTCCTCAAACCTTCCATACTCAATCGAATATCTCCCCCGAGCAAAAGAGGGTGAGAAATAACCTATGACAAAGCCCTCTAACCCACTTTCCACCGAAGCGACCTTGGAGTAGTGGATCCCTTGCTTGGGATTAAGAGCAGAGGGATTATAAAACTCGCTCAAGATAGAAAATTCATTGATAAGGCTGTTTATCTTCCCAACCTCTGAAAGCTCCAAATTACATTCCCGAGCGATCTCTTCTACACTTATTTCCAGTTCTGGATATAAAAAATATCGCTTAAATTTTTCCAGCCCAATTTTTTGTATCCAACTCACGACGTCCTCCTTGTTCAGCAAAAGTGATTCGACGTCAAGAGAGCCTGTATCGGCTGTAATCGCTTCGTTAAGTTGATAGAAACTAGAGGAAATATCGGTTCTAGGGTATCTTTGGTACTGGATTATCCTGGCTTCCTGGTAAAGCCTTTTGAACAGGGGACTATTTTCTACCTCGCCGATGAACTTATTAAATTCCTCCTCAGGCATTTCCAGCAAATTGGACTGCTCCAATCGGGCAATCAATTTGAATTCTTGCCGCGTTTGCAGGGACTGTGTTTGTTGAATCTCCAAGGTGCCCATCGTATAAATCTTTTACACTATATTGGACTACATTGTCAAGAAAATTTATTTCTATCATTAAGCATGCTATCGTTATAGCTTTTCCCCTTATCCTCTCAGCTAAGAATTTGGATAGCCTGGCTTAAATGTCCGATAACCCTCAGGACAGGAAAAGATAATCCTCTTCACCCGAGCCTCTTTTATTAATTTTGTATTATGCTCAGCTAACCTCTTGAATGTCTCCACATCCCCAGCCCAAAGCGCATCATGCCCACAACACTTCTCGTCTGGAAGCATCATAGGCCCTATCCCTAAAT
>CAZQBR010000028.1:4119-11541 GCA_964591975.1 uncultured Dehalococcoidales bacterium | reverse complement strand
GGCTTGCAATGACAACGAGAGCTGCTGGAGATATCACCCATCTATCCCAACTAATTCGAGAGGATAGTTGAGCTAGTTGGACTGGTTGGAGTTTCTAACCGAAGACTAATTGCTGCCGACTGCTAGGCTGCTGACGGAGTGACTGGCCTACCTTCCCAGTCTCTATGTTAAACCCGATGACTTTCAACCTTCTGGAGAGCACCTCTGCTGGAGGTAAACCTACATAGTTCAAGCCGACGATACAGAGTGCTAGCTGCTTTAAGCCTAATTTTAATTTTCGGTAGGAAAAGTCAGGTAAGAACCAAGCGTATCCAATTCTGCCCCCAATTGAGAGGCAAATCGCTCAATGTCCAAGGCTTCCACAGAGAAATACAGACCTGGCCCATATCCACCATAAAAGGTATCCACCTGGTTGGGATAGTCAATCCACACATCTACACTAAATAGATTGGGTGGAGTAGCGGATTGTCTTCTATCACCAGTTGGTATCTCGGCAGAAATCTTGGCTGTTGATGAGACTGGCCCTGCAGCACCGCTTTCAGCTAGGCTACGGATGGTCAGTCCAAAGTCAGGTTCAATGGGATCAAATGTCATCTCATTCTTCTTACCGCTTGCCAATTGCCGAAGCTCCTCAATCAATTTTCTTACATCCTCAAGAACGAGTGCGGTATCTTTTTCACTTTGATATGCAATACAATCGCCTACTCCCAACGTCATACGGTATTTAATCCACAGGGTATAGGGCTCACCCATTGGCACTGTTTCTGTATCAGAATATCCCCTTTCAGAGCTGTACTGCTCCCATACCAAGAGCCTTAAATCAAATGCACAAGGATATTTGTCACTGTGTGTCAAAGTAGCCATTCAAATGTCCTCCTTCTTTCCTTAATTCTAGCATGACTTTCCCCTAGAAACAGCATCCCACCTTTCCGATTCAATACCTATTTGCTTAAACTTTTTAACAAGTCCAGAGTCGCTTATCTGCTCAAGGGACACCATTTTCATTTTACCACTTTCCCAAGACCTATTTCCTCTAGCTCCACGGGGTCTAAAGCACTCTTAAGACATCTTAAATTCCAAATAAGCCAAATGCCGTTCTCAAATTCCTTAGTCTGAATAGAATCAATCCTTCTATGGCACATTGGGCAGCTATATTCCTTGTCAAGATAGCCCGTGTCAAACATCCCCCTATGTTCTAATTCCGCTTATGGTTTCTTTCAGCGCTTGTTCTAAGTCATACCTGGGATTATAGCCAAGTTCCTCCCTGGCTTTGGAAATGTCAGCAAGGCTGTGCATTATGTCTCCCGGCCTTGGCTCTTCGTGAATCGGTTCAACGTTATTTCCTACAAGCTTGATGGTAAGCTCAGCTAGCTGGTTTATGCTGGTTTTCTCGCCTTTCCCAATATTGAAGGTGCCGGTGCCATTGCTTTTGGCTGCCAAAATATTTGCTTCTACCACATCTTTGACGAAGGTGAAATCCCTGGTCTGCTCACCGTCTCCAAAAATAATAGGGGACTCCCCTTGTGAAGCTCTGGTTATAAACCTGGGAATAACAGCAGCATATTGGGAATCTGGGTCCTGTCTTGGCCCATAAACATTGAAATATCTGAGGTAAATTGTGGGAAGCCCATAAACTCCTTGAAAGACCTGGCAGTAATATTCCCCAGCAAGCTTGGTTACAGCATAGGGGGATTGGGGATTTGGGGGCATATCCTCCTCCTTGGGAAGGATAGGAGTATCACCATAGACCGAGGAGGAGGAAGCATAGATTACCTTCTTGATGCCGTTATCCCTTGCTGCTAGAAGCACATTTAGGGTTCCCGTAATGTTTACCTCATGGGAAATGAGAGGGTTTTCTATACTCCTGGGAACACTGGGAATAGCAGCTTCGTGAAAGACATATTCAACGCCCCGAAAAAGCTTTTGAAGCAGCGGAAGGTTGGCAATGCTACCCTGAATGAACTCCACACTCTCCTTCCTGAGGAATGGTTCTATGTTTTTAATCTTCCCAGTGGAGAGGTCATCAAGGATAGTAACGTGATAATCTCGCCTCGCTAGTTCTTCGCCGAGATGCGAACCAATGAAGCCAGCTCCACCAGTGACAACTACCTTTGTCATTTATTCTTTCTTTGCTCCTAACAGCATCTTAGCTAACTGCCAACCATTATAACCTAAGTAATACAAGGTATGTAAAGCATGTGTACTCGTTCAGGTGATTGGTGCCATATTGTCTCATTGCTTGTCATTGAAAGAAGCGCATGCGGTTGCGAGGCATAGCCGAAGCAAACTCGAGGGCATTCCTCGCTTGCCTCTCCGCGGAGTTTACCCTGAGCAAGATTCTTCGGTCGCTTCCCTCCCTCAGAATGACAAGAAGCGAAGGGCTCAGGGCTTTGGCTCACCGCAATGACACAAAGAGCTGCTCGAGATGTCGCCCACCTAGCTGAACTAGAGCAATGTTACCGAAAGCTAAATTAAGCGCCGGCACCACTACCATTACCCCGCTGGCGCCTAGCAAGCTGGCAATGCCACCAGCGCAAAGACCACCAAACCCATGATAAGCAATGAATAAGGGTTAAGTGTCTAGAGCCTCGGTGTATAGAGATTAGCATTCTAGTTCAAGCCTAGCTAAATAGTCAAACTTCTATTATTTGACAAACTAGTAAGAAAAATCATACAATGTTGAATTCAGCACTAAGCTCATTATGGGAGGAAGAGATGGAACAAGAGGATAAACGTGCAGTGCACAAGTGTTTTGGCTCTGCGGTGGTTGGCCCACGGGGGCAACTGGTAATTCCTGTGGAGGCACGAAGAGAACTGGGGATAGATGTTGGCACTAAACTTCTAGCTTTCAATCTCCCCCAGGGAGGAGGACTTCTCTTTATCAAGGTTGAGGCGGTGGAAGACTTAGTTAACACTATAAGCCGCCAGGTCAAAGACTTTACTAAGTTGCTGAGGGAAGCCGAAACTGCAAACATAGAGCATGAAGGCAGCTGAAACTAACAACCAGACCAAAGTTTTTAACCATCTTGGCCCTGCGGTTTAAGGCAGAGTTGGCGATATAACATGCAATTTATAGCAAAACGAAAAGGGGTAAGGGAAAAATGAAGAAATGGCTAACGCTAATAATAGCAATCAGTTTAGTTAGCACAGTATTCACTGGCTGTGCTTCTTCTGAAACTACAGCGCAGGAAACTGCCGTAGTTACTCGAGGTGACTTAGAGATAGGCGTCACAGTCAGTGGCAATTTAGAAATGCCTCATAAGACGGATTTATCATTTGGCATCACAGGCATGGTGGCAGAGGTACTGGTGAGCGAGGGAGATAGTGTAGTAAAAGGGCAAGATTTAGCCAAGCTCGATGCTAGCTCCTTGGAATTGAATATAGAAATAGCTCAGGCCAGATATGAAACAGCTCAGATTGAATACAAAATGACTGAAAATAAGCTCATGCAAACAATCTATCCTCATTACACCAATACTTATGCTACTGATTTACCGGGAGTATGGTTAGTCTTGGATGAAGCTCAAGATACTTTGGAAGAGGCTCAAAGGCTTCTGGAACAAGGGGAAACTGAAGAGGCACAAGCCTTGCTGGATTTAGTCGAGGCGAGTTTACTCAAAGCACAGCAGAAATCGCAAGCCAGGCTATGGGCACTGCCTCTTTCGATCAAGTTGCTAGAGCTACAAGTAGACCAGGCCAAAATAGCTTTGGATGCAGCCGAACTAGAATTAGCCAGTGTCAGGCTAGAGTTAACTAAAGCGGTGATTACCGCTTCTTTCAATGGCATCGCGGCTGACATTATGATAAGTGAGGGACAACAACTTTCAGCTATGACATATGCCAATCCAGCAATCTGCTTAATTGACACCACTGAGATAAAAATGGATGGCATCATCGATGAGATAGATATCTCCATGGTGAAGCTAGGACAAGAGGCAGCTATCACCTTGGATGCCTTGCCCGATAAAAAAGTAAAAGGCAAGGTAACCTTTATCTCTCAAGCAGGCACAGTTCAGGCAGGAGTGGTATCCTACGAAAGCACCATAACTTTGGGGAAATGGGATGAAGAACTCAGAGATGGTATGAGCGCCACTGCTGAAATAGTCATTGAGCGCCGTGACGGTGTGTTACTGCTACCAAACCGAGCTATTCAGGGCAGTTTGGCAAATCCAAGTGCGGAGGTTGTTACAGGTGAGCAAGTTGAGCAAAGACAAATTACCCTGGGCTTATCTGACGGAATAAACACGGAGGTTTTGTCCGGATTAGAAGAAGGGGAGAGGGTAGTATTACCTCCTGTGACGCCGTTTCCCTCCACGCTATTTGGAGGCTGATAAATGATTGAGCTGGATAACATAAGCAAAGTGTATAAAGCAGGCCAGACAGAAGTTCCTGCCCTGCGGGCAGTGAGCTGCCATATTGAGTCAGGAGAGATGGTATCCATTACAGGGCCATCAGGCTCAGGCAAATCCACCTTAATGAACATTCTCGGATGCCTTGATAAACCTACTTCAGGACAATACCGCTTAGACGGAATCGAAGTGAGTAAATTAAGCGACAACAAACTAGCCGAGATAAGAAATAAAAAGATAGGCTTTGTCTTCCAAAGTTTCAACCTGTTGGCCAGAACTACAGCTCTGGCTAATGTGGAGCTGCCGCTTATTTACAGTGGTGCTGGTAATCGGCGGCAACGAGCTTTACAAGCCTTAGAATCGGTAGGGCTAGCCCATCGAGCTGCTCATAAGCCAAGCGAGCTGGCCGGAGGCGAACAGCAGAGAGTAGCTATTGCCAGGGCATTAATAAATACTCCACCTCTGATTTTAGCCGATGAACCCACAGGTAATCTTGATACCCAGACCAGCAAGGAAATTATGCTTCTCTTTCAGCAGTTGAACCAGCAGGGGATAACCATTATTCTGGTTACGCATGAGGCGGATATTGCCGCTTATACCCAGCGCACCATTAAAATCCGGGATGGCCAAATAGAACAATGAAACTAGGGGATTGCTTTACTACTGCTCTGCGTGCTCTATATGGTAACAAGCTAAGGTCGGTTTTAACCATGCTGGGCATTTTAATTGGCGTAGCCGCGGTTATTTCTGTGGTATCTCTAGGAAGAGCGCACGAGGCCATGACACATGAGGCTTTTGCCTCTCTAGGATCTAATCTAATATACGTCATGCCTGGTGCTTCCAGCACTGGTGGGATAGGAGGAACGATGGGCAGAGCGCTAACACTAACCATGGAAGATGCTGAGGCGATTGCCTCTAACGCCCCTTCTGTCGCCGCTGTGGCGCCGGTGGCACAGATTACTGCTCAAGTTGCAGCAGGAAGAGAAAATGCCGGGGTTACGGTTGCTGGGGTAACCCCAGTATACCAGTGGGTTAACAATCTTAACATAGCCCATGGCAGCTTCATCACCGAGCGCGATTATAAGGCAAAGTCGAGAGTGGTGGTATTAGGAAGTCAGCTGGCTGAAACCCTTTTCGGGCAGCAGTTCGACCCTACGGGCCAGAGTGTACGGGTTAATGGGCGCAAATTCATTGTTATTGGTGTATTGGAAAGCAAAGGCAGTACCTTTGGATTTGAGGACTTAACGGCATATGCTCCATTATCTACCATTCAGTCCACTTTAGCAGCCCAGCAGGTAACTAGCTTGGGGCATAGCGTTCAGGTTATCAGCATCCGGGCTGTGAGCGAGGACAAGATAAACTCTGCTGAGGCGGAGATCACTACCATCCTAAGGCAGCGCCATCGTATCAGAGAGGGACAGGAGAATGACTTCACTGTTATGAGCATGAGTTCTGTATCACGCATAGCTAACCAAATACTGGGAATAGTCCAACTTGTCCTCACTGCCATAGCTGGCATATCCTTGCTTGTTGGTGGCATTGGCATAATGAACATCATGCTGGTTTCGGTAACTGAGCGCACCAGGGAAATTGGTCTGCGCAAGGCATTAGGAGCCAAGCGTCGAGACATCTTAACTCAGTTTCTCACTGAAGCTGCCACGCTGAGTTTCTGTGGTGGCGCTATAGGAGTGGGTTTAGGGTGGCTTCTAGTTAAGATTGCCTCTATCGTAGCGACAAACATGGGTTTTCCCATCCCCGCTATGCTCCCAGGCGATGTCATTGCTCTGGCAGTGGGAGTTTCGATATTCATCGGGCTTGTTTCTGGTATTTACCCAGCGTTTCGGGGTGCGCGACTTGACCCCATCGAGTCCTTGCGTCACGAATAGACTATCTCCCCTGGATTAAAGACAAAAATTCGGAGCGAGTAATTGCTTTGCTGCGGAAAGTTCCCCTCATCGCTGAGGTTATCACATTTGTCCCTGGTTTTTTGATTCCGCGCATGACCATACATAAGTGTTCCGCTTGAATAACTACAGCTACGCCATCAGGTTGGAGAGCTTCGAAGATAGTATCAGCAATTTGCTGGGTCATTCTTTCCTGAAGCTGGGGCCTCCTGGCGAATATCTCTACCACCCTGGCTAGTTTACTTATCCCAACAACTCTGCCATCCGCACCAGGAATATAACCTATATGAGCCACACCGTAAAAGGGAAGTAAGTGGTGCTCACACATGGAATAAAAAGGGATGTCTTTGAGAACTACCATTTCCTGGTGTCCTACCTCAAAGCTCACTGTTAGCTCAGCTTTAGGGTCAGCATCTAGGCCAGAAAAAAGCTCAGCATACATTTCAGCCACTCGCTGTGGAGTATTCTTTACGCCCTCCCTGAGGGGGTCTTCACCAATAGCCTCAATTATGGAAGCCATTGCCAATTTGATTGTATCTTGATTAACCATCTAAATTCCCTTCTTTATAAAGCTTAGGCTATTTTTATCTGTGGTAGCATAAAAATCTGAACCAAAATAAAGAAGCGGCTTTATCCTCTCCAGGTGGAGAATTTCTTCTGGAGCAAGAGCTTCCTCAAGATAACGCACCGCTACAATCTCACCGACAATCCAAATATGGTCACCGTAGGGCCTGCTATCCACAAGTTTACATTCATAAGCTACATAAGCATCTTTTAACACAGGCACTTTCGTCCTCGCAGGCTTCTCTGTTTCGATGCCCAACCGTTGAAATTTATCCGTTTCTTGCCCTGAAATGCCACCAACTTGAGCAGCAAGGGAAGCTTTCTCAAAGGGTATGAAGTTAATGCCAAACTCCTTGCTCTCAGTGATGAGCTGATAGGTAAATCTCTTAGGCATAACAGAGACACCGTAGAGGGGCGGAGCAAAGGAAATCGAGCTGTGCCAGGCAGCAGTCATGGCATCCACTCTACCTTGAGCACTTGCAGTGACTATGACCGCTACCTTGGGATAATGGTGGTTGAACTTCCCTATATCCTTTGTAACAATTTTCGGCATAAGCTTTCACCTCCTTATTTTAAGGGTATTCGCTCCCTTCAAATGTCATTCT
>CAZQBR010000028.1:0-4019 GCA_964591975.1 uncultured Dehalococcoidales bacterium | reverse complement strand
AGTTCAATATCAAAATGATGAAAGGGACAGTCCCCCCTCTAAAGCTTTCTCAATGATAGCCAAATCGGCAGGAAGCTCTATTGGAGGTTGGGCATATTTAGCCGGCACGTCGGGGTCTTTTAACCCTGTCCCGGTAATGATACAAACAACTCGCTTGTCAGAAAAGTCTTCCTTTTTCGCTAGCTTAATAAGTCCAGCCAGGGAAGCAGCCGAAGCCGGTTCGCCAAAAATACCTTCCTTAGCCGCTGCCAATTTATAGGCATTCATAATTTCATCATCAGTGACGCAGTCGATAGTGCCTCCTGATTCATCTCGGGCAGCCATGGCTTTCTGCCAGCTAGCAGGATTGCCAATTCGAATGGCTGTAGCAATAGTTTTCGGTCGTTTGATAACCCTTCCGCGCACTATGGGGGCTGCGCCCGCAGCCTGAAAGCCCATCATCTTTGGGGTATGACTCGCCTTGCCAATTCGGTAATACTCAACAAATCCCTTCCAGTAGGCAGTGATATTGCCAGCATTGCCCACAGGAATAAAGAGATAATGAGGAGCATCGCCTAAATCTTCCACGATTTCAAAAGCTGCTGTCTTCTGACCTTCAATGCGATTTGGATTTATCGAGTTTACCAGGGTGACGGGATACTTTTGGGTCAAGGCACGGACTATTTGAAGCGCTTGATCAAAATTACCTCTTATACCCACAATCCGGGCGTCATAAATTATAGCTTGTGCCAGCTTTCCCATAGCTATTTTGCCTTTAGGGATAATGACAATAGTCTTAAGTCCAAATCTAGCTCCGTAAGCAGCGGCCGAAGCACTGGTATTGCCAGTGGAGGCACAGATAATGCTGGAGTTGCCACCCTCCACCGCTTTAGCTACTGCCACCACCATACCCCTGTCTTTAAACGAGCCAGTGGGGTTACAACCCTCAAGCTTGAAATAAAGTTCACCACAGCCAAGTTCTTTCTCCAAAGTCCGTGACCTCACCAAAGGTGTGTCACCTTCACCAAGTGTAATCATGGGTGTAGCCGGGGTAACTGGCAAGAAATCACGATATCTACTCAGAACGCCTTGCTTCATCCTTCAACCCTAATAAAGTTGCCAACTTCATGCACCACCGTTAGCTGCCCTACTTCCTTCAAAGCTTTTTGCACTGACTTTTCCTCAGATGGATGGGTCATGATAACAAGCACCGCAGTTTGAGATTTTAAGTCACTCTCCTTTTGAATTACAGAGGAAATGCTGATGGAGTTACGGCCTAAAACTTCCGAGATTTGTGCTAAAACACCAGGGCGGTCAGCTACACTCAACCTGAAGTAATAACGTGTCTTTATACCAGACATAGGCTTGACAGCTAGCTTCTGGTTTATTTGTATGGTAGGGACGCTAATCGCTCCGCGGCAAATGTTTCTAGCTATGGTTAGCACGTCAGCCATTATAGCGCTGGAGGCTCTTAAAGCTCCCGCTCCCTGCCCGTAAAAGACCAAATTGCCAGCTAAGTCACCTTCCACCTGAATAGCATTATAAACGCCGTCTACCTTAGCCAACTGTGAATCTTCAGGGATAAAAACAGGGTGGACACGCATTTCAATATCCCCATTATCTCGCTTGGCAATAGCTAGAAGCTTTATAGCGTAGCCGAATTCTCTGGCATAGCGGAAATCTTGGGGTTGAAGACGAGAGATGCCTTCGCAATATATATCTTGAGGATCCACAACAGTGTGAAAAGCTAGGCTGGCCAAAATAGCTAGTTTATAAGCAGCATCTGTCCCCTCAATGTCGTTAGCTGGACTAGCTTCGGCATATCCTAACTCCTGAGCATCTTTTAAAGCCGCAGAAAAATGTAACCCTTCTCGTGACATCCTGGTCAGAATGTAGTTGGTAGTGCCGTTAAGGATGGCATGGATAGCCGAGATGTCATTAGCCGCCAGGTCCTGCTGAAAGGGTGAAATAAGCGGTATACCGCTGCCTACACTGGCCTCGTAACGAAGGTCCACTTGGTGTTCTTGAGCTAAAGATAATAACTCATATCCATGTTTGGCTATTACCTCCTTGTTGGCAGTAACTACATGCTTACCATATAAAATGGCCTGTTTTATGTATTCTGTGGCTGGATATTCGCCTCCAATAACCTCAATCAGTATATCTACTTCAGGAGCAGCAAGAACCTCCTCAGGATGAGTGGTCAATTGGTGGGATTCAAGCGTTACCGTGCGATGTTTGCTTACATCTTGTACCAGTACCTTCCTTAGAACCAGCGGGCCACCCAACTGCTTGGCTAAGCCATCTGCTTTGTCCAGCAGAACCTTGGCTATGCCGCTGCCTATAACGCCCAAGCCTAGTAAACCAATGCCGATACCTTTTGGAGTCATGGCGTTATTTCCCTTTCATAACTCTCTCTATAGCCCATAATTCCCTTGCTTCAGCAATGCTAATGGTGCTGTTTTCTTCTCTTTCCTTAATCCAATCGCTTAAGTGTTGATTATTCAGTGCCTCTTTGACCTCTTCACTGAGTTCATGCTCGCCTCTGTCCAAATCCTTCACTATCCAATAGCTTCCTTTGGTCTGGACTGATGTATCCCTAACTGGCTCACTTAACTCATTGCTTGTAAGGTTAAAGGCAACTTCGTCAAAAGCGTCACTCATATCTCCTTGCTTTCTCCAGCCTAGCTCACCGCCGCTGTCCTTGCTCTCGTGCTGGGAATATTCCTTAGCCAGGTCAGCAAAATCCTCACCTGAATCTAGTTTATCTTTAACTTCATTGGCTTCTTTCTTGCTACTCAGCAACATAGCTTTAGCTTGTATCCCTTTTTCCTCATCTGTGTCGGTAACCTGTATAAGCCAATATCCAACGCTTTTGCTTGTTGAATCATCATAGACAGGCTGGCTTATCTCGCCCGGCTCAAGGCTGAAAGCAATATCTCCTAAGGTATCCGACATTAATTCTTGAGGTAACCAGTCTAAGTCACCACCAACCTGAGGGTCACAGGAGAACTCTTCAATCAGGGCACTGAATTCTTGGCCGCTCTCGATTTTAGCCCTTACTTCATCAGCTATCTCTTTGCTCTCCACAAGCATAACCTGGATATGTGCTTGCTCCATTGTATCAGCTAGCTGAGAGCCGAAATAGTCCTCAAGAAGTTTTTCGCTTAATAGAATAGCGGTTATTGCATCCCGATATACCTCCTCATCAGGTAAATCAATTTCTTCCATGCCCTCATCTATCTCTTGAGTCTCAACGCTTATTCCCAAGCTATCAGCACCTTGTCTAATCAATTCATCTCGTATGATTTGTCTGCTAGCAACATCAGCCATATAGTAAACTTGGGATGGGTCTTGGCCTTCGGTATAGGCATCGAGCAGCTTCACATAGTAACCTGTGGTAAACGAAGTGTCATTCACCTCTATCATAACCTCACGAAGAGGCCTAATTTCGGCATCATAATATCCGTAGCCTACGTCGTAGCCTACATAACCCAGAATGCCAGCTAAGAAAACAGCAGCAGCGATTATTATGACTCGCCGCCTCTTCTCCTGGCGCTGCCATCGGGAGAGTTGGCGCTTGGTGGGGACTTTCGTGGGTTTAACTTTCTTTTGCTTTTTAGCCAAAGCTACAAATCCTACCTGTCACATTCTGAGTCCTGTGGGCGAAGAACCTTTCATATGAACTCCTTGCTAGGCTCAGGCATAAATCTCTTACTTAAGGCCTTGTTGTTCCCGCAACCCTGTTATGATAGCATATGGAGAAGAGCTAAGCGACGGGGTGTAGCGCAGCCTGGTAGCGCACCTGAATGGGGTTCAGGTGGTCGGAGGTTCAAATCCTCTCACCCCGACATTTTCATATTGCAATCCCTATTTTGTGAAGGACTATTCTAGTCACGAAGACGGCTAATAAACATGCTCACAATAGGGGTTTGCAACGACTCCATTCTATAACTGTGATGGGCGTAGAGAAGATCGGTAGATTCTGTTATGGAGGGAAAATAGTTGAACGTGGCAAAGTGGGAATATGGAGTATCTCT
>CAZQBR010000027.1:0-13874 GCA_964591975.1 uncultured Dehalococcoidales bacterium | reverse complement strand
CACCAAGTTATATCATTCTCCTCGCAGCCGGATACTTTCTTTGAAGCTTTATTGTTCCCAATGCTATAATGGCTGTAAATCCCCATGGATATTTCATCTGCTCTTAATCCTGCCCAGAGGCAAGCTGTAGAAACCATTGAAGGGCCTTTGCTCATCTTAGCTGGTCCCGGAAGTGGTAAAACTAGAGTAATCACACATAGAATTGCCTACTTGATTAAAGTTTGTGGCGTTAATCCTTCCCATATTATGTCAGTCACCTTCACCAATAAAGCTGCCCGTGAGATGAAGGAGAGATTAGAACAGCTTCTAGGTCAGGCTGTAGAAGCTTTAACTTTGGGCACCTTCCACGCTATCTGTGCTCGAATCCTCCGCCGCGAGGGTAAAACTATAGGACTTGACTCGAGCTTTGTTATCTACGATGAAGAGGATCAGTTAAATGTGATAAAGCAAACCCTTCAAGAATTGAACCTCGACCCCAAGCAGTATGCTCCTCGTGCCCTGCACTCAGCTATTAGCGCCGCTAAAAGCAGTCTTATCAGCCCTAAGGATTATGTCCAGAGGGTTAATAGCTATTTTGAGGAGATAGTTCACAGAGTTTACCAGCGTTACCAACAATTGCTCAGCCAGGGTCAGGCGGTAGATTTCGATGACTTATTAATGAAGACAGTGCAGTTGTTTCAGGACCATCCTGAAATCCTCAGTAAATACCAGTCAAGGTACGTTCACGTTTTAGTTGACGAATTTCAGGATACCAACATTGTCCAGTATTTGCTTATGAAGCAGCTAGCAGGAAAATACCACAATATCTGTGTGGTTGGCGATCCTGACCAATCCATTTACTCCTGGAGATCTGCTGATTTGCGTAACATCTTGAGCTTTGAGAAAGATTATCCCGAGGCCAAAATAGTACTTTTGGAGCAAAACTATCGCTCCACCAAGACTATTTTGGAGGCAGCTTCAGACATCATCTCAGCGAATATCCGGCGCAAGCCAAAAAATTTGTGGACAGAGAACGAGACTGGCTCTAAGGTCTCCATCATTGAGAGCTATAACGAGGAAGAAGAGTCGCAATTCGTAGTCAATAAGATAGAGAGTCTGATAAGCCAAGAGCAAATATCCCTCAGAGATTATGCTGTGATGTACCGGGTGAATGCTCAATCACGAGCATTGGAGGAAAGCTTCATAAGGTACGGAGTGCCTTATAAGCTCGTTGGGGGCACTCGCTTTTACCAACGCCGAGAGGTTAAGGATGTCATTGCTTACTTAAGGCTTATTCACAACCCACAGGACAACGTAAGCTTGTCTCGAATAATAAATGTGCCGGGGAGAGGCATTGGACAGCGTACCCTCAGCCAGCTTCAAGCCTGGGCAAGAGCTTATAGCATCCCTCTATACGATGCCTTAAAGCAGGTAGTGGAAGGTAAAGTTCTGTCTTCTCGTGTTGCTCAAACCCTGACTGGATTTACTGCACTTATAAGTAAGCTTACTGCCCAAAGCCATGAGCTAAGCCTGGTTGAGCTATTGGACGAGATAGTGGAGCATACCGGGTATAGAGAATATCTTCTAGGAAAAGAGGGCGGGGAGGAGAGGTGGGAGAATATAATGGAGCTAAAAAGCGTTGCCAGAGACTATGATGGGCTTAACACTGAGGAAGCTTTAGCTAATTTCTTGGAGAAAGTAAGCCTGGTAGCAGACGTAGATGAATTAGATGAGAAAGCTGATGCCGTGACTCTGATTACCTTGCATCAGGCTAAAGGATTGGAGTTTCCTGTGGTTTTTATCGTTGGCTTGGAAGAAGGGATTCTCCCTCACAGGAAGTCCTTCGGTGATCCCGAGGAGATGGAGGAGGAGCGTCGTCTTTGCTATGTCGGAGTAACTAGAGCTAAGGAGCGAGTTTATCTCCTACGTAGTTATCGCCGTAATTTATTCGGCACTGGTTCAGTGAATCCACCATCTCGCTTTCTGCAAGATATTTCACCGCACCTGATAAGCACTAAAGGGCTGTGGAAGGAAGAAAGACTAGCTACAGTAGCTAGTCTTTACTCCCGGCCTTCACCCCAGCCTTTTAGCACTCTAAACCTGAAAGTCGGCGACCACATCCACCATAGTAAATTTGGCGATGGCATTGTGATGAATTGCCTTCCCAGCAGGGGCGATCACGAAGTAACTGTAGCCTTTGAAGAATTTGGAGTTAAGAAGCTTTTGCTCAGCTTGGCATCTCTGGAGAAAGTTGAGAAAGATTTCGATTTCCCCCCCTAAACTCTTGACAGAATACACGAAAGCGTGTAAAATTGAATTCAAATGTCCATTAGAGTTTTAGCGCCGGAATTAGTCTCCAAGATTGCCGCTGGAGAGGTAATTGAAAGGCCAGCTTCAGTGGTGAAGGAGCTAATGGAGAATTCCCTCGATGCTGGGGCTAGCCAAATTAGTGTGGAAACGCAAGGTGGTGGAATAGAGCTAATTAAGGTAAGCGATAACGGGGCAGGCATTCCAGCGTCAGAGGCGGAGCTTGCTTTCCATAGATATGCCACAAGCAAGATTAGCAATGTAGCCGACTTGGAAAATATTTCCAGCCTCGGCTTCCGTGGAGAAGCTCTGCCCAGCGTTGCCGCTGTGGCTGAAGTAGAAATTTCCACCCAAACATCCTCAGATATGGTTGGCAGCTATATGTATCTGAGAAAGGGTGATATAGTTCGCAGAGAGGGTTGTAGTAGAGCTCGGGGTACTACTGTAATGGTACGCCGATTATTCCGCTATTTCCCTGCGCGACTTAAGTTTCTGAAATCAGCCAATACAGAAAATAGCCATATCGCCAGTTTGGTAAGCCAATACGCGCTGGCTTTCCCTGAGGTTAGATTCAATTTGCTTCTTGACAAACACCTCAACCTGCGCACTACAGGAAATGGCGATCTGCGAGATGTAGTCGACCAAATATATGGTCTGGAGGTAGCTCAAGCGCTACTGAAAGTAGAAGCGGCAGATAATTTAACTAAAGTTAGTGGCTTAATAAGTCCACCTTCCTTAGCTCGCTCTAATCGCAACTACCTTAGCTTCTTTGTCAATCGAAGGTGGGTGCGCAGTCCCTTGCTAGCTCGGGCGACTGAGGAAGGATATCATGGCCTGCTCATGGATGGTAAGCATCCCATCGCTATAATCAACATCTCGTTGCCAGCTCAAGAGATTGATGTTAATGTCCATCCCGCTAAGGCTCAAATAAAGTTTCATAGTGAACCCACTATTTTTGCTATCCTGGAGAAAACAATAAAGGGTGCATTAGATAGGACACCTCTAGCTACCACCAAAACTGTGCCCTTTTCAGCTACTTCATGGCAATGGCAAAATCCCCAGATGGTAAGGGATAACGAGCCAACTTTTATTGCTCCCCTGCCTACATTGGGGTTACCTGTTTTGAGGATGCTGGGGCAGCTATCCAATACCTATATTATTGCCGAGGGACCTGAAGGGCTTTACCTTATTGACCAGCATGCTGCCCATGAGCGCATACTTTATGACAGAATTTTGACCCAATGGTCACAAAAGGAAATTGAAGTCCAAGGGTTACTCCAGCCAATATCATGCGAGATTAGCCCCCGGCAGGAAGAAAGCTTAAAAGCTAATAAGGATATTTTGACTCAGTTCGGCTTTACTATTGAGCCTTTTGGTGATAGAAGCTACTTAATACGCGCCGTGCCCTCGTTATTAGCGAGGGCGAATATTACTGAGGCAATAAGCACATTGCTTGATAACCTTGCCGCAAAAGAAAACGCAGCTCCCTGGGAAGAAAAAATAGCCCAGTCACTGGCTTGCCATGGTGCCATCAGAGCAGGACAGCAGTTAAGCCACGAAGAAATGAGGGAGCTAATAAAGCAACTGGAGCAAGCCCAGCAACCACGCACCTGCCCTCATGGCAGGCCAACCATGATCCATCTTAGCTCCCATCAGTTAGAGAAGGAGTTTGGCAGAATAAGCTAGTCTTGACCTTCTCTAGCTTTATGTTCGTAATACCTCAGAAATCGATCAAGTGCCTTAGCGGCATTACCTATTGAGTGGTAGACAGGGATACCAGCTTCATAACATTTCCTTTGAGCCTCAAGCATCCATTCATAATCTCCTTTGGAAATGAGGTCGTAGATCACCACCATTATTGGTTTAGTTGATTTCCTGTGAGCCCTAATGACGTTCTCTAAGACTGAATCCCAAAACTCACTACGCATGCAAGCTGGAAGCAGAGAGATGCCCAAGGGAAAGTGAACCATAATTAAATCGATTTTCTCATAGCTAGATAATACATTGAGGATGTCGTAAACTCTGAGTTTCCGAATAGTGCCAGCGAGGTCTACAGGATTATTCAAGATAGCTCCCGTTTCACTTTCAAGCAAGTCACTTAGTTTTTTGCGAAGTCCTTTAGGAAAATGCGGTATCACAAGTCCGGCACCGGCACAATCATCGGTAGCTAGAACAGTAGCTCCACCGCTAATACCTAGGATACCTGCTCTCCTCCCTCTGGGTAAAAATGAATGGGAAAAGGTCACTGCCATATCTATCAACTCTTCAAAACTGTAAACTCTCACTGCACCGGCTTGGCGTAGGAGCCCATCCCATACTTTATCTGAACCAGCCAAGGCGCCAGTATGTGAGGCTGCTGCCCTAGCCCCGGATTCACTAGTCCCCCCTTTAAGAATTATAACTGGCCTTTTTTGAGCCGCTTCCTTTAATACATGGTTGAATCGTCGACCATCTTTAACTCCTTCGATGTAAGCAAGTATTATCTCTGTATCTGGGTCAGCAGCTAGATGCTCGAGCAGATCGCATTCATCTATGGCGGCAGCATTGCCATAGGAAATCGCCTTGCTGAAACGAATTCCTCGTTTATCTCCCTCGCAAACCAAGTAAGTAGTATTACCGCCACTTTGGCAAATAAGGGCCGTTGAGCCACTTTCCTTCGGGAAATTATCGTGATATGAAAAGTTTGCCCTGGGACAATACACACCCAAACAATTCGGGCCGATAATCCGAATCCCGCCTCGGTGGGACAGTGAACAAATCTCTCTTTCTAATTGCTTGCCTTCCTCCAGTCCAGTTTCGGAAAAGCCGGCGGTATAGCATTGAACAACCTTGACTCCTTTAGCTGCACAATCCTTGATTAGCTGCAGCACTGCACGAGCTGGAACGCAAGAGATGACATAATCAACTGGCTCAGGGATATCTTTAATATTGGTGTATATTCGTAAGCCTTTAATTTCCCCGCCTTTGGGGTTTAGGGGATAAATCTTACCTTTGAACCCGTAGCTAAGCATAGCCTCAAGATATCTTTGGCCTGCTCTAGGTAAGCTTGTCTCCTTGCTAGAAACTCCGGCGATTGCCACTGATTTTGGCTGGAAAATATAATCTAGGTTACGCTTAGCCATCTTACCTTCTTACAATCTTTCCGATGGAGAATCTAGTCTCTTGCTCAAGTATTATCTTCTTGCATTCATGATGATCGGGAAGCTGAGTGATAGCCTTGGCTGCATTATCGATTCGGCAGGTCTATCGTCTTACCCAGGATAACCCTTACCCAATAGCTTTTTAAGGACTATCTCCTCCTGTTAAAGGCAACTATCTTATCACTGCCTTAGTGAATACATCAAACTCTTAATCTCCTAGACAGAAACCAACTAAATAAATTAGAATAAGCGTTAACGAAGGGGGAACAAAATGACAGGGAGCCAAATTCTAAATCAGCCAAGAATATTAACTGAGGTTGAATCCAAGGAACTTCTCAAGCAGTGGGGCATACCTGTTATCGAAACAAAACTGGCTAGGACTAAAAAGGAAGCAGTTTCTATAAGTAAGGAAACAGGCTTTCCAGTGGTGTTGAAAATAATTTCCCCTGATGTAGTTCACAAAAGCGATTCCGGCGGTGTTAGGTTGGGATTAGCCAATGCTACTCAGGTAAGCAATGCCTATAGCGAGATCATGTTATCCATGAGACAAAAATACCCCCAAGCCGTGATTCAGGGCGTATCGGTGCAACCCTTCGCTCGACCCGGGGTAGAAGTGATTGTTGGCGTGAGCCAAGATCCTCAATTCGGGCCTGTAATTATGTTCGGCCTCGGTGGTGTGCTGGTAGAGGTATTGAAGGACGTTTCTTTTAGAATAGTCCCAGTTACCAGAAGAGATGCTCAAGAGATGATCAAGGAAATAAAGGGATATCCAATACTAGAAGGCTATAGAGGCCAAGAGCCAGCCAGCATCTCTGCACTGGAGGAGTTAATAGTCAAGGTATCCCAATTTATAGAACAAAACCCCCAGATAAAAGAGCTTGACCTCAACCCGATATTTGCTTATAAAGACAAGGCTATAGCCGTTGATGCCAGGATAATCCTAGAGGGATAACAGCCGAAGACATTACTAGCGAAGCTAAATCTACATGTTATCTTTTGTAGCAAATTGCTCAAGCATAGATACAGAAACGCTAAATACTAATACCTAAACCCTAAAAACAGCCATAAAGCTTCAAGGCTTCATGCGGAAATCCGAATAGTCCGCCAGGTGCCCTAAAGCTCTAATAGCCCGCTCAGGGCTGGAGAAAACCATTGTTCCGCCTTTTGATTCCAGTTTATCCTTGACTTCAGTGACGAGAGACCTATAGAGATAAAACACTATAGGCTTATCTGGATGAGATTTTGCTGCTTCCTTTACAAGCTGACGAAGGTCAATGTCAAATGAGGACCCATAAACACCCAGTATGCATAGAACAGCATCTACTCCGGCGTCATCAAGCAAGGCTTTGGCTGCTATCTTTTGAACTTTAAATAGCGATGTTTTCTTTGCCACCATTATTGCCGGCCATATATCCACTGGATTACTAACACTCTGCCAGAAGGGATAAAGGGCACTAAGCTGCTCAATAGTTGCTGGAGAGAGTTTGGCTGCCTCTAAACCGCATCTCTGGCAGGCATCTATACATATAACGCCGAATCCACCAGTAAAGGTAACAATGCCTATTCTCCTGCCTCTCATCAGAGGCAACATGGAAAAAGCTCTTATTGTGTCGCTGAGTTCTTCTATATCGTTTACCTTGATCACTCCGGCTTGTTTGAGAGCCGCATCCCAAATTTCACCCTTGCCCGCCAGGGAACCTGTATGAGATTGAGCTGCTTGGGCAGCTTGCTCACTCCTCCCTATCTTAAGAGCAATTACCGGCTTCTTACGAGCTACTCGATGGGCTTGTTTTAAAAATCTTGAAGCGTCTCTCATGCCTTCTATATGTAACCCCACTACCTTTGTTTCAGCATCGTTTTCATAGTATTCCAAGCCATCGCCAAAATGAACATCGCTACCATTACCCAAATCTATACCTTTCCCTAGTAATTTCAAGCCAGGAAGGTCTACGAAGAAAATTCCGGTCTGGCACATAAAGCCAACAGGTATTTTCTCTATCTGTGCCCCTATGAAGGAGGAATTAAAATTGATATAAGCATTGATTGTACCTAGACTATTGGGGCCCAATACCCTGGTATCGGTTCCTCTGATGATATCATCTATTTCCCTTTGCAGTTGCTTGCCTTCATCATCAGCAGCATCAGCAAAGCCCTGAGTCACTATAGTTATAGCTTTAATACCTTTAGTGACGCATTCCTTAACTATTCCGGGGACCAGATGCCGGGGCAGGTTTATCACAGCTAAATCAGTATTTTCTGGCGCCTCTGCTATGCTGGCATAAGCTTTTAACCCCTGAATTTCGCTAGCTTGGGGATGTATCGGGTAGATTTTGCCTTGGTAACCTTGCTTAATCAGGTTTGTTAACACATCGAGTGTTGTCCCTTGTATTGTCATCGGTGCTCGTGACACACCGATAATAGCTACAGATTTGGGTTCCAAAAACTTCTTCATTTGAGCTCCTACATTCATGGCACTCCAAATTTTAGTTTATTCAGCTATATTAGGCAACCAAAATTTGATAAACTGCCCATAGTCTTTTTCTGAGGATGACTGTTGTTTAAGGAAAAGCTTAAAGAATTTGAGTCTATCTTTTACCCCAAATCCATCGCTGTTGTCGGTGCTTCAAGCCAGGAAAAGAAGATGGGCTCTCGCTGGGTGAAAGGTTTAATTTCCGCTGGCTTCCCAGGGCCTGTTTATCCCGTTGCCTCTACTGGAGGCACTGTTTGGGGCCTGAAGATTTTTCCTGACTTAAAGCTGGTTCCCGGCGAAGTGGATTATGTTATTGTGTCTATTCCCCGGCAAGCTGCGTTAGAGTTTCTCGATGATTGTGCTGCTAAAAAAGTTAAAGTTGTTCAATTTTTCACTGCTGGGTTCAGCGAAACAGGCAAGCCCCAGTGGCGTGAACTGGAAGAGCAGATGCTGAGAAAAGCAAGAGAAAATGACATCCGCATCATAGGTCCCAATTGCCTCGGTGTTTATTGCCCGGACCATAAAATGCCTTGCGGCCCATCACCCCTGGGTAAAATTGGCATAAGTGGTTCTGTGGGCTTCATATCTCAGAGCGGGAGCATTGCTGATAAGTTGATGGAGATTGGGATGGCTCGGCATATTAATTACAGTAAAGGAGTTAGCTTTGGCAATGGTATTGATTTAGATGCTAGCGATTTTTTGCAATACCTGGCTGCTGACTCAAAAACCACGGTTGTTGGTGCTTACCTCGAGGGGACAAGGAATGGGCACCACCTTTTTGGTACTATAAAAGAAGTAGCCAAAACCAAACCATTGGTTATTTGGAAGGCGGGGAGGACGGAAGTTGGCGCTCAAGCAGCTATGTCACACACTGGCTCCTTAGCTAGCTCAGCAGCCATTTGGTCAACAGCTATTGAGCAAGCTGGCGCCATTGAGGTACACAGTTTGGAGGAGTTAACTGATAGTCTGCTTATCTTTCAACAGCTTGGGCGCTGCAAAGGCAGTAATGTAGCGGTTATTGGAGGCTTAGCTGATGGTGGTGGTGGCATCTCAGTATCAGCCAGCGACGCTTGTATGGAGACTGGCCTTAAGCTACCACCTCTCTCCAGCAAGACAAGGAAACAATTGACTAACCTTCTGGGCGAAGTGGGCAGCATCTTACGCAACCCCGTTGATGTAAGCGCAGCGCAATTCCATGGTCTTTCAACTTTATTCCAAGCTATAGAATTGGTAGTAGCGGATCCAATCATTGAACTTCTCTTGATCCAGGAAGACGTGGACATCTTCTTAGCATATTTTTCCAGAGAAGAGATGAAGAAAATAAATGATTTCTTTATAAAACTCAGAAACAGGCAAAATAAACCTTTGGTGGTTGTTCTACCCCCGGGCTCTGCTGAGCCAGAGCGTTTAGATGTGGAACAAATGTTGCTGGAAGCTTCAATTCCTGTTTTTTACACCATGGAGCGTGCAGCCAAGGCTATTATGTCAATCACCAAATACTTTAGCTCTAAGTGAAATTCAATAGCAATGAGCAGGCTTTACAATATCCTCATCCATAGCTATAATCTACGCTAATGCCCCCTTCCGAAATAGCTAGCTTAATCAGCACCCTAGATAAGTTACACGAATTCCTAGCTCAGCAGAGCTATCACGCCTATATTGTAGGTGGCTTCATTCGCGACTGGCTTCTGGGTAGGCGAACCAATGATGTTGACATTGCCGTGAATGGAAGTGCCCTGAGCATAGCTGGAAATATAGCTGAAAGCCTTGGCGGCAAATTCGTGTTGCTTGATGATGTAAACGGCATAGCTAGAGTGATAGTAGGCGAGAAGGAGCAGCAATGGAATCTTGATTTTTCTTCGTTTGATGGAGACATCGAATCGGACCTCGCCCGCCGCGATTTCACTATAAATGCCCTAGCTATGGAGCTTGGTCAATTAAATATCATCGCGAGCGCAGCAAACATGGATTCCAAAAAATTCGTAGAATTCTTGGGCGAAAAGCCATCCCAACTAAAGCTCATTGATCCATTTTCTGGAAAAAGAGATCTAGAAAATAGAATAGTGCGAGCGGTAAGCCAGCAAACTTTTCAGGCTGACGCGGTCAGATTGCTGCGGGCAGTGAGGTTGGCTGTTGAGCTTGACTTCACTATAGAACCCGACACAGAAAATCTGCTTCGTCATTATTCCCAGTCCATCACTAAGATTCCCGGGGAGAGGATTAGGGAAGAGTTGCTTCGGCTGCTTGCCCTGCCCCGATCTGCCTACTACATTAGATACCTGGGTGAGTTGGGATTACTTCTATCCCTAATTCCCGAACTAGCAGAGGCTAAGGGGGTGGAGCAACCAACTGTGCACTTCTGGGATGTCTTCGATCATTCTGTGGAAACGGTAGCCGCGATAGAATTTTTAATCAGAGAAAGTAAATGGAGGTATGGCAGTGAAGATATGTTAGCTACTGCCCCGTGGTCAGATATAATAGATGCTCACATATCCCAAGAGATTTCCAGTGGGAGCAGCCGTAAAACTCTGCTTAAGTTAGGCGGGCTGCTCCACGATATTGCCAAACCAAGGACAAAGTCCCTTGACGATACAGGCAGAGCACGCTTCCTGGGACATGCTAAAGAAGGGGCAGGCATGACAGCAAGCATCTTAGAGAGGTTGCGCTTTAGCAATCGGGAAATAAATTTTGTGGAGAGCCTTGTTTATCATCACCTTCGCCCCGCTCAGATGGCGAATAAGGAGTTGCCCACCCAGCGGGCAATTTATCGTTACTTCCGAGATACTGGTGATGATGGGATTGATATCCTGATTTTAGCTTTGGCTGACTATCTGGCAGTCTATGGACCTCTTGTGTCTATAGAGGAATGGAAGGGATACTGTGAGTTGATGGAGTATATACTAACAGAGAACGAAAAACAGCAAGCCAAAATCCTGCCTGTGAAGCTTGTTGATGGCCATGACTTGATGAACATTTTTGGCTTAACTCCGGGGTCCTTGATTGGTGAGCTTCTAGTTTTGGTTCGCGAAGCTCAAGCTAGCGGTGAGCTAAATACTACAGAGGAGGCACTAGCTTTGGTGCGGAAGGAATTGGATAATCGTGCCTTGAGGAGTGAGATAATTGAATAGAAAAAACATTGGCCTGTTAATTCTCATCCTTGTCCTATTTGGCTCTGCCCTATGGTCTATAGTGCCCTTCAACACGAAGTTGATTGGCCCTAACGGATTAACCCTCGGCCTCGACCTCAAGGGTGGGTGCCAGTTGCTTTACGAGGCTGATTTATCCCAAAAAGACCCTTCCGTGACCGATACGGAAGCCATGTCAGCGGTGGTAGAGAAAATTCAGCGAAGAGTTAACGAGTTTGGTACCACCGAGCCTGTAATTCAGAGGCAAGGTACCGACCGAATATTAGTTCAACTTCCAGGGGTGAAAAATACTAGTGAGGCGATCAGCCTTATTGGCAAAACAGCTCTACTTGATTTCAGGGAGCAGAAGCTCGACGAAAGTGGCCAGCCGGTGCTTGATGCTGAAGGAAAGCCGGAGTTTAAGGATGAGCCGGCTAAAGCTACAAGCAGGGAGGGTAGGGAGGAAGAACTGACTGGCAAATATCTGAAAAGTGCTCGAACAGATATAGACCAGTACACAGCTCGTCCGCTAGTCGCTTTTGAATGGGACAGTGAAGGAGCGCATCTCTTTGAACAAATAACAGGGCGAAATGTAGGCAAGCAGTTGGCTATCTATCTAGATGATGAGCTTATTTCAGCTCCAGTAGTCCGGGAAGTAATCAGGGATCGGGGGCAAATTGATTTTAGCGGTCCTACCCCTCTTGAAGAAGCTGAAAGCTTAGCAATTCAACTTAATTCTGGTGCTTTAGATGTCCCCTTGACGATTATCGGACAGGAGAGCGTGGACCCTACGTTAGGTGCTGATTCGATTCAGAAAAGCCTGCAAGCTGCAATAATCGGGATTATATTGCTTCTCCTATTTATGCTTCTTTACTATCGTTTGCCTGGCTTCATAGCCTGTATTAGCCTCGGGATTTATGGCGTTTTCCTTTTAGCCATTTTTAGCATCACATCTATAACTCTGACTTTGTCTGGCATTGCTGGTGCTATTTTATCCCTAGGTATGGCAGTGGATGCAAATGTCCTTATCTTTGAGCGTATGAAAGAGGAATTACGCGCTGGCCGTACTGTGGGCGCTGCAGTGGAGGCTGGATTCAATCGCGCCTGGACAGCCATCAGGGATAGCAATATCACTACTTTTATTGCTTGCGTAGTCCTTATCTGGCTTGGTACTAGCAGTGCATTTCATGCCTCTATGGTTAGTGGCTTTGCCATAACCCTACTCATTGGTGTAGCCTTGAGTATGTTCACTGCCATCGTCATTACTCGAACTTTCCTTCGCCTGATTGTGGCTAGGCGCCTGATGACCAAGCCATCAGCCTTTGGGGTAAGCCAATGATAGATTTTGCCGGCAAGAAACAATGGTTTTTCCTTATCTCCGCTATAGCAATTATTGTAGCTATAATCTCGCTGGCTGTTTTTAAATTGCAGCCTGGAATTGACTTTACGGGGGGAACATCCATGGCCATCAAGTTTACTCCCCAGGTGGAGCAAAACGAGGCAGTTGAGTTTCAGAGTCAATTGCGTGAGGAAATGTCAAGCTTCGGGCACCCTGAAGCAATCATCCAATTTCGAAAGGAGAGTCACGATTTCTTCACCCGCATGAAGCTTGTATCTCCAGAAGAAGTGAATGAATTGACAGATGTATTGGAGTCGACTTTTGATAGGGATGTGGAAATTTCTGTTCCCCTTGAGGTATCCCCAATTATTGCGGCAAAAACAGCAGGCAATGCTGGCATCGCTATAATAATAGCTGCTGTAGCTATGCTACTTTACATTGTTTGGGCATTCCGCCGCATGCCTAAGCCATTCCGCTGGGGCACCTGTGCCATTATCGCTCTGGCTCATGATGTACTCATAATAGTGGGCATCTTCTCTATCCTTGGTTGGCTCGCTGGAATAGAGGTTGATGCTCTGTTTATTACTGGACTACTTGCAGTTGTGGGTTATAGCATCAATAATACCGTGGTCATCTTTGATCGTATCAGGGAGAACATATCCAGGGGCATTAGCCCTGACTTTGCGATAACAGTGAATTCGAGCATCGTGGAAACACTGGGGAGGTCCTTAAATACTGCTTTAACTACCCTGTTTGTCCTGTTAGCTCTGTTTCTTTTTGGCGGAGCCACAATACACTACTTTGTTTTAATATTGCTCCTGGGCGTTATCATCGGAACTTATAGCTCCATCTGTATCTCCAGCCAGCTCCTTGTGGTATGGGAGAGCGGTAAATGGGGCAGACTTTCTTCCTGGCTGCCCTTTGCTAAGAGGTCCGCTGAAAAGAGTCTTAAATGATAATGCAGGTTAACTTCTAGCTCCATGTTTGGCACTTGGAAAGGAGGCAATCAACGGATATTATAGAAGCTATACGATCACGGAAAAGTATAAGGGGCTATAAGCCCGACCCAATTCCCAAGGAAATACTCAAGGAAATCCTAGACATCGCTAGCCATTCACCCTCAGGGATGAATACCCAGCCATGGGAGTTTACCATTATCACCGATGACGTGTTGGATAGCATCAAGCGGGCTAACGTTGAGATGCTAGTTTCTGGAGCAACACCGAATCCGGATTCCCCGATCAAGCCCTATGAGGGTGTTTATAGAAACCGCCAGGTGGAGGTCGCAGTTCAGATCTTCGGGCTCATGGGCATAGCTAGAGAAGATAAGGAGAAAAGAGCGGAGTGGATGCAAAGAGGTTTTCGCTTCTTCGATGCTCCGGTAGCTATCATCCTATCGGTGGATAAGTCGCTTGGTGAATTACGCCCTCAGTTCGATATCGGCGCCATCGTACAGACCATCTGCCTTGCAGCACTGAACTATGGACTTGGCACTTGCATTCAGGATCAAGGCC
>CAZQBR010000026.1:0-14147 GCA_964591975.1 uncultured Dehalococcoidales bacterium | reverse complement strand
TTTTATGTGATTTAACAATCCCCCCTTCAGTGACATTTTAGATGATTTAATTCGGCGCCTTCAAATTATGACATAACCTATGGTATAATCGTGAACTTACCATTCATCAAAATCAGGAGGCAGATTAATCCAAGGAATTTCTGGGAGGTACTATGTCTAACAAATTAGCTGAGCTGTTGGCCCCGTATGAAGGAGAGAAGGGAGCGTTAATCCCCATCTTGCAAAAGGTTCAAGGTGAATTTGGGTATCTATCAGACAAGGCAATACACGAAATTGCTCACTTCATGGGTACATCAGAAAGTGAAATTTTTGGAGTAGCTACTTTTTATGCTCAGTTCCGCTTCACACCGCGTGGCAAACATGTCGTTAAGGTATGCCTTGGCACTTCGTGCTATGTAAGAGGTGCCACACAGATCATGGAAGCAATGGAACAAAAGCTAGGCATTAAGTCTGGCGATACTACCTCAGATCTTGAGTTCAGCCTTGAAAGTGTAGCCTGTTTTGGGTGCTGTGCTTTATCCCCGATAATCGTAGTCGATGATACAGTCTATAGCAAGATTACAGCCGAAAAGGCAAAGCAAATTGTTTCCTCATATGAGTAAGCTTGGGGGTTAAAATGAAATTTGAAGAGATTCAAAATCGAGCAGAAACAGAATGGGAAGCCTTAGAGCATAGCGAAAAACCTCGCATTCTCGTTGGCGCTGCTACGTGTGGCCGCTCAGCAGGAGCGCTAAATGTGCTCCAAACTATCAATGAAGAGTTAGCCCGGCGTAGTATCGATGCTATTGTGATGCAGGTGGGGTGCATCGGGATATGTTACCTGGAGCCTTTGGTTGATATCATTAAGCCAGGCTACCCCCGCATTTGCTATAGCAGTATCACCCCTGAGATTGTACCGGAGCTAATCGAAGATTACCTGATCAAAGATAACCCCCGCCCTGATTTAGCCTTGGGAACGATAGGAGATGGTGAAGTTGAGGGCATTCCTAAATTCTTCGATTTGCCTATGCTCAAAGCACAGGTTCGCATCATTTTGAGAAATTGCGGAACTATTAACCCCGAGGATATTAATCACTATATTGCTCAGGGTGGCTATAGCGGATTTGCCCGAGCAATGGAGATGAGTCCGGAGGAGGTTATAGAGGAGATTAAGAAATCAGGGCTCAGGGGACGAGGTGGTGCTGGCTTCCCCACGGGGCTCAAGTGGGAGTTCTGCCGTAAATCTCCAGGCAGGGAGAAATACCTTGTTTGCAATGCCGATGAGGGAGACCCGGGAGCCTTCATGAATCGATCCGTTTTGGAAGGAGACCCTCATTCAATTCTGGAAGGCATGCTCATTGCTGCCTACGCTATAGAAGCGACGCATGGTTATATTTATTGCCGAGCGGAGTATCCCTTGGCACTAGAACGATTGAATATTGCCCTTGCTAAGATGAAGGAATACGGGCTTCTTGGAGGAAACATCCTTGGTTCAGGCTTTGATTTCGACCTAGAAATTAAGGAAGGAGCAGGAGCTTTCGTCTGTGGTGAGGAAACAGCACTAATGGCTTCTATCGAAGGAAAACGGGGCATGCCGCGTCCTCGCCCTCCCTTCCCTGCTCAATCAGGCATCTGGGGGAAGCCAACCAATATCAATAATGTGGAGACCCTTGCCACCGTAGCGGCGATTTTGCAAAGGGGCGCAGATTGGTATACCCAATATGGAACGGAGAGAAGTAAAGGAACAAAGACCTTTGCCTTGGCAGGGAAGATAAAGCGTACCGGACTCATTGAAGTCCCCTTAGGCATTACCCTGCGGGATATTATCTATGATATTGGTGGCGGTATTGCTGACGATAAGCAGTTTAAGGCGGTGCAGACTGGTGGTCCTTCAGGGGGGTGCCTTTCCGCTGAACAGCTCGATCTCCCTGTGGACTATGAAACTTTGGCCAGAGCTGGCTCAATTATGGGCTCAGGTGGCATGGTTGTGGCTGATGAGGATACCTGCCTAGTTGATTTTGCTAAGTTCTTTCTTACCTTCACCCAGGCTGAGTCCTGTGGCAAGTGCGTTCCCTGCCGTGTAGGCACAAGGCAAATGCTCAATATCCTGGAGCGTATAACCAAAGGGGGGGGAGAGGAAGAAGACATTGATAAATTACAAAATCTTGCTGAAACGATCAGGGATGGCTCACTCTGCGCTCTAGGGGGAACAGCACCAAACCCGGTGCTGACTACTCTCCGTTATTTTCGTAATGAGTATGAAGCCCATATCAAAGAAAAACGCTGTCCAGCGTTGGTGTGCAAAGAACTTGTTTCCTATTACATCCTACCTGATAAGTGCGAGGGATGCATGATTTGCCTCAGAAACTGTCCTGTCGGGGCAATTAAGGGCGAGAAGAGAATGGTTCATGTCATTGATCAGGATAAGTGCACCAAGTGCGGGACTTGCCTTAGCGTCTGCCCCCCTCGCTTCCATGCTGTAACTAAGGTTTCTGGAGAGGAAATTGAGGTTCCTGAAGAACCGACCCCAGTCGCCTCTTCAAAATAGGTTGCTCTTAAAAGGAGAATGAGAATGGATACTGTTACTTTGACTATCGATGGAAGAGAGATTGAAGCGAAAAAGGGGGCTACTGTACTGGAAGCAGCGACAGCAGCGGGTATTTATGTTCCAGCCCTCTGCTCTCATCCTGACCTAACCCCGTTTGGTGCTTGCCGGCTGTGCATCGTAGAGATTGAGAAGATGCGTGGCTTTCCCCCAGCGTGTACTACCCCGGCAACGGAAGGAATGGTAGTTCATACCAATACTCCAAAATTGCAGGAGCTGCGCCGTAATATGCTAGAGTTAATTCTGAGTGAGCATCCATATTCCTGTCTAACCTGCCCTAATAATCTCAAATGCGAATTACAGAGAGTGGCCCATTATGTCGGGCTGGACAAGGTTACATTCCCCTATACTTATAAAGAGCTTCCTGTTCATAACGAGGACCCTCTTATTATTCGAGATTATAACCTATGTATCCTATGTGGTCGTTGTGTTAGGGCTTGCCAGGAAATGCGGGGTGTAAGTGCTATAGCCTTTACCTTTCGCGGCAGCCAAGCTGTTATTGGCACAGCTTTTGACCGCTCTCTCAAGGATTCAGGGTGCAAATTCTGTGGTGCCTGCATTGAAGTATGTCCCACAGGCGCTTTGAGGGATAAGGATGGCCAATGGGGATCTGAGACTGAGAAAGAAGCTGCCCTAGTTCCCTGTAAGCATGCTTGCCCAGCCGGAATTGATGTCCCTCGTTACGTTGCTCTTATCGCTGAGGGAAAGTTCGCTGAAGCGGTGGCTGTAATCAGAGAAAAGGTTCCTTTTCCCGGAGTGCTTGGCCGCGTTTGTGTGCATCCCTGTGAGGAGGCTTGCCGGCGTGGGCAAATTAATGAGCCAATTGCTATAAAGTCGCTGAAACGTTTCGCTGCTGACCATGATGCCGGGATATGGAGGCAAAATTCCAAGGTAAGACCTCCTACAGGTAAACGAGCAGCCATAGTGGGTTCAGGCCCAGCAGGATTGACCGCAGCATATTACCTGGCGAAACTTGGGCATAAGGTAACAGTGTTCGAGGCGTTGGCAGAACCTGGTGGGATGATGCGTGTGGGCATTCCTGAATATCGTCTCCCTAAAAAGATATTAAGAGCTGAGATTGCGGAGATAGAAAACGTCGGCGTGGATATAAAAGTGGATACAAAGGTTGAATCTTTAGATAAGCTCCTTAAGGATGGCTACCACGCTGTACTTCTTGCCCTTGGTGCTCATAATGGCATCAAGATGCGTGTTGAGGGGGAAGAGGGACCTGGGGTAATAGATTGTGTGTCTTTCTTAAGAGATGTGAGCTTTGGTAAGGTGGTGAGGTTGGGGAATAGGGTAGCAGTAGTTGGTGGAGGCAATGCTGCTATAGATGCATCGCGGGTTGCCCTCCGACTTGGTGCTAAAGAAGTGACCATTATTTATCGCCGTACTCGAGCGGAGATGCCTGCCAGTGCAGAGGAGATTGAAGATGCAATCGAAGAGGGCGTGAAGATTAACTTCCTTGCTGCGCCAAGCAAGGTAAGCAGAGAAAATGGCATGGTAAGGATGGAGTGCATTCGCATGCAACTGGGGGAACCGGATGCTAGTGGAAGACGGCGGCCAGAGCCAATTGAGGGCAGCGAATTTGTTATGGAGTTCGATACTATAATAGCTGCCATTGGTCAGAGACCAGACATCCCGGCAGAGTTTACTTTGCAGACTGGAAGAGGTAATACTCTTGTGGTGGATTCCAATACCCTCACGACAAATAGAGAAGGTATCTTTGCTGCTGGAGACGTGGTTAGCGGGCCGGATGCAGTCATAGGGGCTATTGCTGGGGGGAGAAAGGCAGCTGAGGCTATAGATAAATATCTCGGAGGCAATGGAATAATTGATGAGATGTTAGTTAAGCCTGAGGAATTAATCCCGTATTTGGGCCACGATGAAGACTTTGCTTATTCACCCCGTGCTCGGATGCCTAAGTTGCCTATGGGACAGCAACTTGATAATTTCTCTGAAATAGAGCTTGGATTTAGCGAGGAAACGGCAATTGCGGAAGCTGAGCGGTGCCTGAAATGCCCTCTCCGCCTCCAAATTTCGCCGCCCTGCCTCCCTCCCATATCAATTAAATAAAGGCTTTTACGCCATCTCGCCCCAGTTTTTGCCTAGCTTGATATCGATTTTTACCGGCACAGAGAGCTTTACAGCCTGGGGCATAAACTCGGTAACCAATAATTTCATTTTTCTATTTCTTCCTCAGGTACCTCAAAAATCAATTCATCGTGAATTTGCAGTAGCATCTTGCTTTTGAGGTTGCGGCCTTTCATTTCCCGACGTAGGTTGAGCATGGCAACCTTAATAATGTGGGCCGATATGCCTTGCATCAGGGTATTTATAGCTATTCTCTCCACAGCCTCCCTAACTCACCTATACCACCAGGCCTTTTGGCGTCAAGACCATCGTCAGCCTCAATCCCATAATGGTTGATGGTATCGGAAACTGTGTACTATTGGAAAAGCGAAAAACCGCCCTGGCATAGCGGTCAATCCCTTTGGGATTTAACAGTAAAGTGCCAATCATTCTAAAGTCATAATTAGCGCCTGGCTACCCAAATTAAAGATGAGGCATTTCCCTTGGCGCTCAAGGCGTTGTATTGAGCGCCCGATTAACGCATGACGAAATCCTTCAATTGAAGTTTCGGGCACTAAATCGGTGCCAAAGATAGTGACTTGAGCGAAGCTTTACCCCGCCACCCAAGACGAAAGTTCATTTTGGATTGTCTCCACTTCGGGCAGTTCAGGCATTTTCTAAACCAGTGCAACAACATGAAGCTTGCGGATTTAATAGGTTATGCTATAATTGCTCGCTTTTGTAAGCAGCTACCCTCAACAACTTAAGAGTGTACAGGATTTTAGTCCTAGAAGACCTAGCTCCAAATATTCATCTGTTTAAGCTGAAGCGCCCGAGGGAGCCAAGAAAGCTCAGCCGGGGCAATTTGTAATTGTCGAAAGCGACAAAAGGGGAGAGCAAATTCCGCCAACCATTGCTGATTGGGATAAAAGAGAGAGAAATGAGGCCATCGTTTTTATGGAAGTACGAACCACCACAACGAAATTAGCTTTGCTTAATGCTGGTGATAGCATCCTTATGGACCCCCACAGTGGTATGGGTTTCCAGAAAGCTAAATTTCTTCTATAATAGGGCAGTTCAACAGGATTGGAAAGGGCGGGCGAAGCGTTAAGGAGTCATAGATGTTCTGGGAAAGGTGACGAGGATTGATAGAAGAGGCAACTGCGATAGAGCTTAACGAGGATTACTGTAGCAGGTGTAGGCTATGCTGTTCAGTATGTCCCTTTGAAGCTGTATCATTTGACGCAAATACGGACAAGGTTAGTATACAGGTAGAAAGATGTCAGCTTTGTGGGCTGTGTGCTAGCACATGCCCAGCACATGCCATAGAACTAGCTTACTATGATGAAAAGTTATTGATTGACCAGATTGAAGAAGAAATGAAGGCTTTAGGGGCCAGGACTTTAGCGGTGATGTGCCGTGGAAGCAGTCCACCATCAGGAGAAATGTTGCCTGAGCTGAAGGAACAATACGCGAAGGGGCTTGTCTCTTTTCGAGTGCCATGTGTAGGGCGACTTTCACCGGAATTTTATTTGAAGGCATTATCCATAGGTATAAATAAAATCATCGCAGTTCAGTGTGATGAGCAATTTTGCCGATTCAAAAGAGGCAGCGAGCTCAACATCCGCAGGGTGCAGCTACTAAAAATTTTTCTAGAGCAATTTGGCTATGGAAAAGACACATTAGCAATCATTAAAAATCCCTTGCAGGCAGTATATGATACCGAAAAATGTGTTGGCTGTGACAAGTGCGAATTCATATGCCCTTATGATGCTATTGAAGCTCAGCAACTAGCCACACCTCAAATAGATTATGGCTTATGTAAAGGCTGCGGTGCCTGTGCCCTTGTCTGTCCACATTCAGCTATCCAAGTCAAGGGCTTTGAATATGAGCCTTTATCCCAAACAATTCAAAAGCACAGAGTTGAAGCGAGGAAACTAAAAGCCAAGGGAGTTTCACCGAGTATCCTTGTTTTTTGCTGCCAATGGGCTGAGTTTTCTGCCTTAGATAACGCTAAAGATAACTTTGTCAAAGATAATGCTATCATTATTGAGATTCCCTGTTTCAATTCATTAGACCCGGTTCACGTCCTAGACGCTCTCCTTTCAGGCTTCGATGGAGTTTTGGCAGTTGTTTGCCGAGATGAAGATTGTAAGCTTGAAGAAGGTAGAGGAATAGCGGAAGGAAACATTTTAGCCCTAGAAAGAATGTTACAGAAGCTAAATCTCAAGGATAGATTTGAGGTTTTCAAGACATCGCCAAGATATATAGGTAGCTTTGACTCAAAATTGGATTCTTTCACCTCAAAGATAGCATCGCTTTCAGGTTCGGATTAATTAGAGAGGCTAGCATCGATGAATAACATTGTAGTTAAAAAGGAACTTGCTCCAAAAATAAAACTTCTTGATATTTATGCTCCGGAAATAGCAGCAAAGGCAAAACCAGGGAATTTTGTGATCTTGCGCATAGATGAAAGGGGGGAAAGATTTCCACTCACAATCGCAGGTATTGATATATCCAAGGGAACCGTGAGGCTGGTTTTTAACGAAGTGGGCAAGAGCACTAAAAAACTGGGAGATTTCTCGCAAGGAGACGAGATTTTGGATTTGGTCGGTCCCCTTGGAAATCCCTCGGAGATAGACAATTTTGGAAATGTCTTATGTGTTGGTGGAGGAGTGCTTATTGCCCCTCTTCATTTCATAGCTTCAGCACTGCACGAAACTGGAAACAGGGTTATCACTATAATTGGTGCCAGGAATAAAGACTTGTTAATCTTCGAAGACGAGCTAAAATCTGTGAGTGATGAGCTTTATGTTAGCACGGATGATGGCTCAAAGGGTTATAGCGGGCTTGATTTCGTTAAAGGAATTTTAGACCAAAGGAATATAAACCGAGCTGTTGCTATAGGACCGGTAGCCATGCTGAAAGCTGTTTGTGAAATCACCAAGCCCTACAATATAAAGACCATGGTAACATTAACACCTATAATGGTCGATGGAACGGGAATGTGTGGATGCTGTCGTGTTTCTGTAGAGGGACAGACTAAGTTCTCCTGCGTAGATGGACCGGAATTTGATGGCCATCAAGTAGATTGGGAACTTTTGAGTTCGCGCATGCGCACATATTTAACTGAAGAAAGGATATCTTCACTTTTTTACGAAAGGCTGGGAGAAGAGAGACTAAGAATAGGGAGTGTTTGAACCCGTCCTCTTGAGATTTAACACGAAAGAGCCAATCATTCTAAAGTTCATGAATAGCGACTGGCTTCCAGATTAAGGATGAGGTATTTCTCCTTGGCTCTCAGGGCCCTATGTTGTTTGCCCAATTAAATTATGACGAAGTTCCTCAACTGAAATTTCGGGCACTAAATCGGCGTCAAAGACAGTGACTTGAGCGCAGCTTTACCCCACCAACCAGGGCAAAAGTCCATCTATAATTGTCTCCATTTCGGGCAGTTGAGGCATTTCTCAGGTCAGTGTAGCAGCATGAAAAGTCTATTCTAGTTGAATAATGAGCCTGAATAAAAGGACTTCAGGCAACCCTGGCAGCAAATCTTGAGATTTGTGGAAAGAGATTGGAACGGGCTTTCACCGTCCTTTCTGCAGATTAATTATCGCTCATTTTGATTAGCGATTGTCCCGTTAGAAACCGATGCCCTCTTCAGGCTCATCTTGTATTGGAAGAGGCTCGGGCTTGCAGGTTTAATTTGAAACAGATATAGTTACAACGTTTTGCCATGAATTGTTAGTGCACCTACCTTCAGGCGAACACTTTCAGGAGATATAGGAATGAATAAAGTGAACTTAAGCATTGATGGGAAGAATCTAGAGGTTAAAAAAGGGACAACAGTATTGGAGGCGGCAAGAGAGGCAGGGATTTATATTCCTGCCCTTTGCCATCATCCCGACCTTAAACCGATAGGCATGTGTAAACTCTGCATCGTGGATATCGAGGGTTGGGGCACTTATCCCACCTCCTGTACCACTCTCGCCGAAGATGGCATGAGCGTGAGAACAAAGACGCCAGAGCTTCAGGAGATGCGGAGAAATATTCTAGAGTTCCTTCTTGCTGAGGTTCACCATCCTACTACCTGCCTTTTCTGCGACAGAAAAGACGAATGCACGGACTTAAGGGAATGCATGAAAAAAATGCCAGTTACTGTCGGCTGCAAGTATTGCCCTAAGGATGGTGAATGTGAAATCCAGGATGCCATCGAATACCTCGAACTGGAGAGGGTGAGATATTCAACTGAGTATATGAATTTACCCATTTTAAGGGAACCCTTCTTTGACCGTAATTACAACCTGTGCATACTCTGCGGGAGATGTGTCAGAACATGTGAAGAAGTGAGGGGTGAAGGTGTTATCAAATATGATGTTGGATTTCACCAAAAGCATACGGTGGAAACAAAAATAGGTCTTTCCCTGTTAGATTCTGGATGCAAATTTTGTGGTGCCTGTGTCGACGCCTGTCCTACCGGTGCACTCTCAGCAAGGCTTGAGAAATGGGAAAAGCCTGAATATACCATAACAACTACCTGTCCTTTTTGCGGCAGTGGATGCCAGATGGAAGTTGGTGCGAAAGATAACCATATAATTAGGGTTAGAGGTAAAAGGGGCGACACGGTGAATAATGGGCAACTTTGTGTAAAGGGAAGATTTGGAGTACTGGATTTCGCAGAGAGTCCCGAAAGACTAACGAAGCCGCTCTTAAGAGAAAATGGTGTCCTTGTCCCTGTTGATTGGGATAAAGCGTTGAATTTAGTTTCAGAAAAATTTTTGCAATACAAAGGCTCTAGCTTTGGCATTCTGGGCTCAGGAAAATTCACAAATGAAGACGCTTACGTTCTTCAAAAATTCGCAAAAATAGTGGTTGAAAGCAATAACCTGGATTATTGCTCAAGGGAATGCCATGGCACTGATGCTGTAGCCCTTGGCGCCGCATTTGGCTCTGGCTGGATGACGAATTCCCTTGCTGAGATGGAGGAGGCAAAATGCATTTTTGTTATTGGTATAAATCCTACGGAAACTCTCCCGGTTAGTACACTCAGGATGAAGAAAGCTAAAAGGAAAGGGGCAAAAATCATCGTTGTCAACCCCAGAAAGATAGAGCTCTGTGATATAGCCGACATATGGTTGAACCTCAAGTCAGGCACTGATGTCGCTTTGATACAGGGAATTTGTAAAGTAATACTTGAGGAAGGCTTAATAGATGAAGACTTCATTAAGGAAAGGTGTGAGGGATTCGAGGAATTCGAGCGCTCATTGAATGACTTCTCGTTACAAGAAGCATCAAGAATAACCCATATTGAGGAATCTGTAATAAGAGAAGCCGCAAGAGTCTATGCCAAGCACAAACCGTCATATATTCTCGCTTGCGAGGGCGTAACCCAAAGCACGCACGGAACAGACAATTTCTTTGCCCTGGCGAACATGGCTATGATGACGGGAAACGTGGGGAAACTATCAACGGGCATTAATGCTATAAGGGGGCAGAATAATGGAGAAGGACCAGCGGATGTGGGCTTATTCCCAAGCCTTCTTCCTGGAGCTAAACCGATAACTGACCCTGAGGCAAGAAAGAAGTGTGAGGATGCGTGGGGCAAGAAGATACTTGAAAAGCCTGGCCTTACCTTAATCGAGATGCTCAATGCGGCACATGCGGGAGAGATGAAGGCAATGTACATAGTTGGCCACGACCCCATGGTTAGCAGCCCCGATAGCAACCATACAAGAGCAGCATTGCAGAATTTGGAGTTCCTTGTTGTTCAGGATATCTTCCTCTCGGAGGTGGCAAAACTGGCCGATGTCGTCCTTCCTGCGGCAAGCTGTTTAGAAAAGGATGGAACAGTTACAAGCTGCGAGAGAAGGATTCAAAGAGTGAGAAAAGTGATAAACCCGATTGGCGAATCTCGTCCCGATTGGGAAATTACCTGTGATATAGCAAGAAGAATGACAGATGATAAGAACTTCCTGTACAACAACCCTTCTGAAATAATGGACGAGATAGCAAAATTAAGCTTACCACATGGCGGAATAAGCTATAGCAGGCTTGATAACGATAGCGGTATTCAATTGCCTTGCCCTAACATGGAACATCCTGGAACACCTTATCTCCATAAGGATAAGTTCACCAGGGGGAAAGGGAAGTTCCACGTGGTAGAATACAGACCACCAGCCGAGCTTCCGGATAAAGAGTATCCATTTATCCTTACGACTGGGAGGACATATTGGCACTTCCATACTGGCACTATGACCAGAAGGGTGCATGACCTGAATTACATAAGAGATAGAAATTTTGCCGAGATAAACCCTGAAGACGCCTCGTCATTGAAAATCAAAGATGGAGATATGGTTGAAGTCTCATCGAGAAGAGGCAAGGTTAATGTGGAGGCAAAACTAACAGAGAGGTCGCCTAAAGGGCTTATTTTTATGACATTCCATTTTGCTGAAGCATCGGCTAATATCCTTACAAATTCAGCGTTTGACCCTTCTGGGAAAACACCTGAATATAAGGTGTGTGCAGTAAAAGTAGGCAAAGTTTCTGGAGGCTAAGATGTATAAGATAGTGAAGAGGGAAGTCCTTGTTCCCAACATAATTCATATTAAGATAGAAGCTCCTAAAGTTGCGCGAAAGGTTAAGCCAGGCCAGTTCGTTATACTAAGGGTAGACGAAACTGGAGAGAGGTTCCCCATGTCGCTAGCCGATTGGGACAGAAACGGAGGGACAATTGACATTGCCTTATATGTTTTAGGGAAAAGCACAAGGAAACTCGCTTCCCTGAGAGAAGGGGATTATGTCATGAATGTTGTGGGGCCTCTCGGTAATGCTACAGAAATCGAGCTTTATGGCAATGTGCTTTGTGCTTGTGGGTGTTTTGGTTGCGGACCTACGATACCTTTAGCCAGAGCTCTAAAAGAAAAGGGGAATAGAATAGTCTCGGTTATGGAAGCGAGAAGCAGGCCTTTCCTTTTCTGGCAAGACAGGTTAGAAGAAGTAAGCGATGAATTGCATATTACTATAGGCGATGGCAGCTATGGGAGAAAATGGTGGACAAACGATTTTATAGGAGAGTACTTAAAAGACGGGAATAAAGTTGACAGGATCTTCGCACATGGATGCCCATTCATGATGATGGAATGCTCCGAAGCATCGAAACCATTTGGAGTTAAGACCATGGTAAGTCTAACCTCGATAATGGTTGACGGAACGGGGATGTGTGGCTGTTGTCGAGTTTCCGTATGCGGAGAAACGAAATTTACTTGTGTTGATGGTCCCGAATTTGATGGCCACGAAATAGACTGGGAACTTCTCATTAACCGACAACGAACTTATCTCGATGAAGAGACGAGGTCATCAGATTTGTGGGAGCGTGAAAACTGGCATAAAATGGTAGAATACTCTAAAGCATGAACAATTGAAATTCTAGATATAACTAAGATGGAGGTACGAAGCTGTGGCTGAAAAGAAAAAGATAAATCTGAATCGGGTGCCTATATCGAAGCAGGAGCCTTTAGCAAGGGGAAAGAACTTTAGCGAAGTAGCCCTGGGATACACTGACGAGCAAGCTATCGAAGAAGCAAGTCGCTGCATTGAATGCAAAAAACCGGGATGCAAGGACGGCTGCCCCGTCAATGTAGATATCCCCGAATTCATAAAAGCAATATGCGACCAAGATATGCCTGAAGCAGTGAGAATACTTAAGGGCAAAAACAGCCTGCCCGGCATTTGCGGTAGGGTCTGCCCTCAGGAAACACAATGCGAGATGACATGCGCACTGGCTAAGAAAGACGCCCCTATTGCTATTGGTCGCCTGGAGCGCTATGTGGCTGATTGGGAAAGGGCTCACCCTGAAGTTACTGAACGGCAAAAGGAGCGTATCAAACTTAATGGGAAGAGCATAGCCGTAGTTGGTTCTGGCCCAGCAGGTTTAACTTGCGCTGCCAGCCTGGCTAAATTAGGGTATGAAGTCACCATTCTTGAGGCACTTCATGTGGCTGGCGGTGTGTTGATGTATGGAATCCCCGAGTTCAGGTTGCCCAAGCATATTGTCCAAGCTGAAGTTGATTATGTAAAATCATTAGGCGTGGAAATCAAGCTTGACCAGGTGATAGGCAAGATAGCTACCGTGGATGAACTTTTGGGAAATGGCTATGATGCTGCTTTCCTAGCCCCAGGTGCCGGGGCACCGATGTTTCTGAATATTGACGGTGAGAACCTGAGCGGCGTCTATTCCGCTAACGAATTTCTTACTCGAACAAATCTTATGAAGGCTTACCTCTTCCCCGAATATGACACCCCGCTAAAAGTGGGCCGAAGGGTGGCAGTTTTGGGTGGAGGAAATGTAGCCATGGATGCTTCTAGATGTGCTTTAAGGCTTGGAGCTGAGGAGGTATACATTGTTTATCGGAGGTCCAAAGTTGAGATGCCGGCTAGAGCTGAGGAAAGGGATAATGCCGAGGAGGAAGGAGTCATCTTCAAGCTCCTGACAAGCCCCAAGAGGTTCATCGGCGATGAACAGGGTGAAGTTAAAGGAGTAGAAGTGCATGAGATGGAGCTTGGCGAGCCTGATGCAAGTGGTCGGCGACGACCAATTGCAAAACCAGACAGTGAATTTATCATGGAGGTCGATGTAGCAATCGTTGCCTTGGGAACCAGGCCTAACCCAATCATTCCCTCCTCAACTAAGGGGTTGGAGCTTACCAAGTTTGGCACGATAAAAACTGACGAGCTTACAGGCAGAACAAGTAAGAACGGAGTCTGGTGTGGGGGTGATATGGCTACCGGGGCAGCTACAGTTATTAGTGCTATGGGCGCTGGGAAGCGCGCCGCGGCCGATATTGACGCTTCTCTTCAAGGAAAATCCTGAATCCAGGTCTTTAAACCCTGAACAAATTCAAAATCCAGGTTCGCGATACCGTAGAGTCTGAAGTGGTTCAAGCTGTTGCTACACTACAAGCAATGAAAGTCAATGAGTATTTTGTTACTCATTACCAGGACAGCAGTCCAACAAAACTCCATATCATGCAATAGTAAAGGCTATCATCACTTTTGCACCTAGCGGCTAGACACTGAAGTAGTGGCCTTGCTTTTTGTAATATTACTCACTATAATGAGCATATACTCATTATTTGGAGTCCAGTTTTATGCTCAAGCCACATATCATTACCACTGTCAACCAGAAAGTCCTGAGCCTTCTCGCCAAGTTTTCAGATAAAGAGTTTTATGAGAGGCAAATCGCTCGTAGGATTGATATAGCTTATGGCTCAGCAAACCACGCCTTGAATGAATTGTACGCTACTGGCGCTATCAAGCGGAGACAAGAAGGCAAAATGTATTTTTACTCTGTCGACATCTCCAACGCAACCATAATCGAGTTTAAAAAACTGGTAAACACTATACTTATTGAACCATTGCTCGAAAGACTTAAGGATATATCTAGTAGGATAGTACTCTATGGGAGTTGTGCCCAAGGGACTGATACTTCCCA
>CAZQBR010000025.1:0-14190 GCA_964591975.1 uncultured Dehalococcoidales bacterium | reverse complement strand
GTAGCTCAACGCTGGAAGGGCCAGCTCAACGAGACTGGCAAGACATGGGCTTTCTTTGAACTTTTCCCTGAACTCAACCACAATGCAGTGGTAGGTTATGAGTTTCCCTCCGGGGCAAAGGAAAGAATTTTTGTGGTTTTGTTGCGTTCCCGCTTGCTTCATCCCCGAAACCTGATTCGCTATGAGGCTACAGCTAAGCTACTGGCCAAAGCAGGAATCACTTATGAATTCGTGGAAGCCTCAGGAGAAAGCGCCCTAGCCCAGGTGATAAGCCTAGTTTTTTGGGGAGATTATCTCAGCTTCTATCTAGCGATATTAAATAGAATTGACCCTACGCCGGTAGATTCTATAAACTTTGTTAAGAAATACCTTGCTCAGTTTATGGCTGTAAGTAGTTAAACCAAAGCAAAATCCTGGAGTCGGCTTCACAAGCTAGAGAGGTTGAATCACGAATAGGCCGTATCATGTGGAAGGTATGACAGGACTGATAATGAAAGCATTGATCTTGTGTGGTGGCAAGGGAACAAGGCTCAGGCCTCTCACAAATACTACGGCAAAGCATCTCTTGCCTGTTGCGAACAAGCCAATCTTGTTTTACATTTTGGAGCATATTAGAGCGGCTGACATTACCCATATCGGCATTGTCATCTCTCCGGAGACAGGTAACCAGATAAAAGAAGCTGTGGGTGATGGTTCAAAATGGGGTGCTCAAGTCACCTATATCGTCCAATTAGAGCCGCTTGGTCTAGCTCATGCTGTAAAGGAGGCCCAGGGTTTCCTCAGCGATTCCTGCTTCCTCATGCTCCTAGGTGATAACCTTATTGAGGGTGGGGTCACGGAATTTATCGGCCAGTTTAACACTTACGCCCCGGATGCTCTTATCCTTCTCAAAGAAGTGCCCGATCCTGAAGCTTTCGGGATAGCTGAGCTTAACGAAAAGGACGAAGTGATTCATGTGGTTGAAAAACCAAAAGAGCCAAAAAGCAATCTTGCTCTAGCGGGGATATATCTTTTCACTCCTGAAATTCATAAGGCGATAGCCCAGATCAAGCCCTCCTGGCGGGGTGAACTGGAGATAACCGATGCCATACAGAAGCTCCTCGAGATGGGCAAACAGGTTAGCAGCCACATTCTCAAGGGATGGTGGATTGACACTGGTACCAAGGACGACCTTTTAAAGGCAAATCGGGTTATGCTTGATAATTTTCTGAAACGAGACATCGCGGGCAGTGTTGACTCACAGAGCCAGATGATTGGAAGGGTAGAAATTCGGCAGGGGGCAGAAGTGGCAGCTAGCACTATCCGAGGGCCGGTGTCTATTGCTGAGGGTTGCCGAATTAAGAACTCTTTTGTTGGCCCATTCACCAGCATCGGCGCTGGGACGGTGGTAGAGGATACCTCGGTGGAGCATTCTATAATTCTGGCGAATTGTCGCCTCCGCAAAATTGAGCACTTGGCCAATAGTGTCATCGGCAGGAACACGGAGGTGCTTAAAGAGGAATATAACTCCAAGGTTACCAACCTTGTCATCGGGGACGATGCCAGAATCGAACTGTAACGGGGAAAACTTGCTAATATAAAATAAATTACTATGCTGAGTGCAGTCTAATTTTAGAGTTGAGGCTGCATAAAGCGAGGATTTTGAATGGCAGATCTTGGCAAAGTTAACTCTCTCTTGGCAGATGGGACAGTCTACAGTAAGAGAAAGAACTTCTGTCCCTTCTCCACACCTCCTTTGGAAGCCTATGTTCCCATCGTGGGCACAGAGAGAATAGAGAGATTGCAAAGGGCGGCTCAACGGCTACGAGGCTTGAAGCTAGTGGAGCTGAACTCCAGCGCTCAGGGGGGAGGTGTAGCCGAAATGCTTTATAGCTCTATACCTTTCCTGAACGCGCTGGGCATAGATGCCGAGTGGAAGATAATCCGTGGAAACAAGGAGTACTTTGAAAGCACCAAAAACCTGCATAATCTACTACAGGGCAGGAAGGGCTCCTTTACTACAGGGATGGAGCATGCCTACTTTTGCACTCTTGAGGAATGTGCTAGGGATCATCTTATTGACTACAACCCAGACGTGGTGTTGGTCCATGACCCACAGCCGCTGGGCTTAACATCCTATCTTAAAAAGCCTGGGGAGACCTGGCTTTGGAGATGTCATATAGACATTGAAGAGCCAGCTTTTGGGGCCAGCCCTGGCCTATGGGATTTCATCACTAAGCTGACTGAGCCCTATGATGCAGCCATATTCTCGGCATGCCACTACGTTGTTTCATGCTGGCCCATGCCCAAGTTCCTAATTCCTCCCTTCATTGACCCTCTGTCTGAGAAGAACAGAGAATTGAGTCAAGAGGAGATAGAGAGGGTCTTGCTCAAATACCATATAGTTCCTGATGTTCCAATCATCGCTCAAATTGGAAGATTCGACCCCTGGAAAGGAATAGATAGAACTATTGCCGCCTACCGCCGGGTTAGGGAAACAAACAAATGTCAGCTTGTATTGGCAGGCGGTTTGGCTGCCGACGATCCTGAAGGAGAGAGAGTTCTGTCTAAAGTCTACGATGAGACAAAGGGTGACGAGGACATTCACGTGCTCAATCTGTCCATGGCAAACCGTCTGGAGAACTGGGTAGAGGTAAATGCACTCCAGCGAGCAGCAAGCGTGATAATGCAACCATCTACGAGAGAGGGCTTCGGACTGGTGATTACTGAAGCGCTATGGAAAGGCAAACCGGTGGTAGCTGCTGATGTAGGTGCCATACCTCTTCAAATCAGGGACGGCGATACCGGCTACTTTTACAGGACAGCACGCAAAGCTGCAAAGAAAGTGTCCTATTTGCTGGAAAACCCAAAGGCTGCTGAGGCAATGGGTAAGAGAGGCAGAAGATATGTGGAAGAGCATTTTCTCCTCCCCGACCGGGTTGCCGATTCTCTCATGGCCATAAACATGACTAGAAACGGAGCTGTGGACAGGAATGTCTGTAGCGACTGCATAACCAGCTTTCACCCTTGGTTTAAGCTAAGTAAACGGGGGGGTTAACAGGATGTGTGCTTCGTCTTATCTATGAAATACCTTGTCCTGTTTCTGGTAGATTTATTGAGCAGGCCTTTCCTATATGCTAGCGTATGAGAAAAGAGTTGCACGTGTTGAGGCACTTGCCAGAGCTTTTCCTCTGCATAGCGGTAGCCATATCGTTCAGAGCTGCCCAATTTCTCGGTGGTAATTTTATCATTTGAATAACCAATTTCTTTCACCATACTGGGGTCAAAGCCTTCTTTTTGGAAGTTATAAAGATATCCATCACATCCCGATATTAATCCCCCCTGGTAATCTGAATAAGGGTATTCTAAAGGCTTCCCCGGAATAGGAGGGGATACTTGGGCTAGAGCCCTCCCATTCATATCCTCAGATACCGAACTGGCCATCCAAAGATGTTCGTTGCCTAAACTACCGCTCCAGGGATATGCAGCCTCCACCATAAGGGCTATTTTCTCTCTTGTCTCCTTGGTATCCTTATCCAAAACGCCAGCTATCCAGCTCATATCAGCATTTCCAACTAGAACGAAATTGTATTAGGCTCAATAGATTTATTCGGCCAAATCCTGATTCCTTGAGATAGCCTGTTGCCCTTTCCAATCCTTACACTATCGCCCAAAACGCAGTTATCCAAAATCTCAACTCTCTCCTCAATGCAACAACAAGGGGCAAGCATGCAGTTTCTAAGTCTAGCCCCTTTGCCAATTTTACAATCCTGCCATAAGATTGCCCCTTCCACTATAGCGCCTTCTTCTATCCGGCACCTTGCGCCCAAGGCAACAGGCCCCTTTATTACAGAATCCTTCTCAATGATGCAACCCTCTCCAACTATTGTCGGACCTTCAATTTGAGCTGAGGGGTGAACGGAGCTTTCACCTTCAAATTTAATACCTCTGTTGCCTACACTCCGATAGAGCAAGTCATAGTGTAATCTTAAATACTTATCTGGAGTACCTATATCAATCCAATAATCCTGGGAGGGATAGCTGTATATAGCTCTCCCTCCTTCTAAAAGAGTTGGAAACACATTGCGCTCAAACATAGAGAAGCTGTTGGGGATGATATAACTCAAAATATCAGGTTCCAGAATATAAATACCGGCGTTAATCATATTGGTCGTTGCCTCATCCCGACTCGGCTTTTCTAAAAAGCGTTTAACCCTGCCCTGGCTATCTGTCTCCACTACTCCATAGGAAGTAGGATTGTCCACCGGTGTCACAGCTATGCTTGCAGTAGCTTTCTTCTCGCGGTGCAATTTCATCATCGTGGTTAGGTCAATGTCAGTAAATACATCCCCATTGAAAACGATAAAGGAATCGTTCAAGAATTTCTCGGCATTCTTTATTGCTCCTGCTGTTCCCATAGGATAATCTTCCACCGAGTAAGCCAATTTCACACCAAAATTGCTGCCATCGCTGAAGTAGCTCTGGATTTGGTCATGTGATTTCCCTACTGCAAGAATTATGTCAATGATATTGTGTTTTTTGAGATAGCCGATGATATACTGAAAAAAAGGACGATTTAATACGGGGACCATTATTTTGGAAATATTGCAAGTAAGTGGCCGTAGCCTGGTTGCTTCCCCGCCAGCGAGGATAACCGCTTTCATCTTAAACATTTTACCTTAAATTTAGACATACCCACAAATCTCATTGCTAACGTTAAGTAGTTGACCGTGAACTCAGCGATTGAGACAGGGCTACCAGCTTACACGGGCTGTGTTGCAAATCACCCCACCTTCAACCCCATGCAACGGTTCGTGGGGTTACGCAGGCGCAATTTTGGGCATCATTCGCAATTGCCGTCCACTAATAGTTGGCAATCCCCGCTTTGAGCAGTCTGCGCAGTCTGTTGCACATTTAACTCAATTATGTTACATTACATCAGCTTTTATTACATATCATCGTTTGAAGTTAGAAATATGATAGAGAACGGTTTATTAAAACAACTTCTAGAGGCAGGTGCTCATTTTGGTCATCATACCAGCTATTGGCACCCTAAGATGAAGAGATATATCTTTACCCAGCGCAACAGTATTCATATTATCGATTTGGAACAGACAGTTACAATGTTAGGAAAAGCATGCATTTTTGCCCAAGCTCTAGTAGCCCAAGGGCAAAGCATCCTTTTTGTGGGCACCAAGAAACAAGCTCAACAAGCAATAGAAGAAGAGGCTATAAGGTGTGGTATGAGCTACGTTAATCAAAGATGGCTAGGTGGCATGTTAACTAACTTCGCCACCATACAAACCCGGATTGATTATTTAGTCCATTTAGAGGAAAAAAGGGAGAAAGGCGAGTTTGATTCTTTATCTAAAAAGGAGAGATTAAAGCTAGAGAAGGAAATTCTGAGATTAAATGCTCGAATGGGTAGCTTTAAGGAAGTAACTACTCTTCCTGGGGCTCTTTTTGTCGTGGATCCTATTAAGGATAAAATTGCTCTTGCTGAAGCCAGGAAGCTAAGTATTCCTGTAATCGCTATTGTAGATACTAATTGCAGCCCAGATAATATTGATTATCCTGTCCCCGCTAACGATGATGCCATTAAAGCAATCAAATTGATTTGTGGCAAAATAGCTGACGCAGTAATCGAAGGTAAAAATGCATTAGGAGCTGCTGAATTGGTTGCCGAACGGGAGCCGGAAGAAGCCGTTGAAATTTTAGGTTCTTACACCTTTGAGCCAGGCGATAGCGCGGAGCCTAAAGAAGATTCTTCACCTTCGAATGAGAATGACATAGAATGAAAGTCTCCGCTGAAACAGTAAAGGAAGTAAGGAATAAAACTAATGCAGGTATGCTTGACTGTAGAGATGCCTTGTTAGAAGCGGGTGGTGATACAGAAAAGGCGGTTGAAGTTTTGAAATCTCGTGGGCTAGCAATCGCTGAAAAAAAGAAGGAGCGTCTTACAAGCGAAGGCATAGTCGAAGCTTATATTCATCATACCAATCGAATAGGAGCATTGGTGGAGTTAAATTGTGAAACAGATTTTGTGGCTGGCACTGATGAATTCAAAGAGCTTGCTCACAACTTAGCCATGCAGGTAGCTGCGGCGTCACCGCAATTTATCACTGCTGAGGAGATATCGCCAGAAACAGAAATAGACCCACAAACCCACTGCCTTCTTAGCCAACCCTTTATTAAGGAACCTGAGAAAACTGTACAGGAAATTATCGCTGAAGTGATAGCTAAGGTAGGTGAGAATATAAAGGTACGAAGGTTCGCTAGGTTCGAACTCGGTTGCTAATTGCCGATATGGCTCAGTAGATTAAGAAATTCTAGGACAATTAGTAGTATTCGTGCCTTTGGTGAAAACTGGCGATGGCTGCTGACATTCTTGGTGAGCTGAACTCCAGAATACAAAAAGCGGTAGATGGTTTAGCCAGAGAGCTAGCTACTATCCGTACAGGGCGAGCTACCCCAGCTTTGGTAGAAAACATCATGGTTGATTACCATGGCATGTCTACCCCACTCTTCCAGATTGCCACTATATCTATACCTGAGGCTAATTTAATCATTATTCAACCTTGGGATCGTACATCTTTACGCAGCATTGATAAAGCTATCCTTAAGGCGGATATTGGGCTTAATCCTCTAAACGATGGTAACATAATTCGGGTACTTATTCCTTCTCTTAGCGAGGAGCGTCGTATAGAGTTAGCCAAGTTAGTATCTAAGAGAGTGGAGGAGCGGCGGGTGGTGGTACGCAACATAAGGCGAGACTGTATTGGGAAACTAAGAGAGATAGAGAAAAGTAAGCAAATGTCTCAAGACGAGCTTGAGAATGCCATAACCCAAGTTGACGAAATTACTGGCAATTTTGTAGATAAAGTAAGCCAGATAGGACAGAGTAAGGAAAAGGAAATAAGAGAAGTATAAACAGGTTTTGAGTTTAGGGAAGAGAAAAAATATTTAGAGAAGCAATTCTGAAGTGGGTGAATTAGGTTAGCTGTGCCCTCTATACGCTGTTGAAATAAGCTACTTATAAGGAATTTTAGAGGTTCAAACGCTTGTTAACGCTAGACAAATTGGCATTCACTGGTAAATAATAAATTTCGAGAAAGCCTATATAGCTTGAAAGCTGCTAAAATAGAGGCATGCTCAAGCAAAGAGTCATTACTGCTGCGGTTGGCGTGCCCCTCATTATCCTTGCCATTTGGTTTGGTGACCCCTGGTTTACTCTTCTCATAGCTGCTGTAACATTGTTAGGCACGCTTGAGTTTTACCGTTTAGTTGGCAATTCCAGTAGGAGATGTCCCTTAACTTATTTTGGTTTGGTATGGGCGCTAGCGCTTGTTTTGAATCCACACTACCAAAACATTAGCATACTGAATGTCGCCGCATTGCCCGTAGTTATGACCTTACCTATATTGATTTCCCTGATCTGGCTATTGTGCTGCTCTCCTCAAGAAAAAGCATTTTATAATTGGGCATGGACAGCAGCTGGTGCCCTTTACGTGGGATGGATGCTAAGTTTTTGGCTCAACTTGCGTATTTTAGAGAGTGGGAAGGATTGGGTTTACCTAGCTCTATTCACCACTTTCGCTAATGATACCGGCGCCTTTTTTACAGGGAGGGCATGGGGCAAACATAAATTAACCCCAACTATAAGTCCCGGTAAGACTTGGGAAGGTGCAATAGGAGGTTTGCTAAGTTCTATTGTAGTCGTTGTAGCAATATCCAGGATCCCTGCTCTCTTTTCTAGTTCGCCTTTCGGGTGCTGGCAAGTGGTGCTCCTTGCTTTTCTTGTCAGTCTCTTTGCACAGCTTGGCGACTTGGTTGAATCCCTGCTCAAGCGTAATATGGGAGTAAAGGAATCAGGCAAGTTGCTACCAGGGCATGGGGGTATTCTTGACCGCTTTGACAGCCTTATCTTTGTTGGGCCAGTGGTATACTATTACGCAATATGGATGATGTGAAAAAAATAGCTATTCTGGGTTCGACAGGTTCCATAGGGCAGCAGGCTCTAGAGGTAATTCGGGCCTTACCTGACAAATTCTCTGTAGTGGGCTTGGCAGGAGGCAAAAACTCTGAGCTTCTCAAAAGACAAATCAGCGAATTTCAGCCCAAAATGTTTTATTCCTTAGCTAAACCCGACTTTGGCCACGAAGGAGAATTCCTATCTATGGAAGAAATAGCCAGTCACCCTGAGGTTGATATGGTTGTCATAGCCACTTCAGGCAAAGTAGGGTTGCACTCCATATTAGCAGCTTTGAAGGCAGGCAAAACAGTAGCTTTGGCCAACAAGGAATCATTGGTGATGGCAGGCGAAATTATCATTAATGAAGCTAGGCGCCATCAAGCTCAAATTCTACCTATCGATAGCGAACATAGTGCTATCTGGCAGTGTTTACAAGGAGAAGAAAATAAACCGCGAAGACTTTTTCTCACCGCTTCTGGAGGCCCGTTCTACCATCATCCTCAATCACAATTAAGTAAAGTGACTGTGGAACAAGCCCTTCATCATCCTACATGGAAAATGGGGAAAAAGGTGACCATCGATTCAGCAACGCTTATGAATAAAGGGTTAGAAGTTATCGAAGCCCATTGGCTTTTTGCCATCCCCTTCGAGAACATTGAAATACTAATTCACCCCCAATCCATCATTCATTCTATGGTGGAGTTTGTGGACGGCTCAATTAAAGCTCAGCTTAGCCTACCCGACATGAAATTGCCCATACAATATGCTCTTTCTTATCCTCAGAGGTGGCCTAATTCAAAATTGCCATACTTGGATTTGAGCAAAACCCAGCCCTTAAACTTTGAGCCTGCAGACTATGACAAATTTCCTTGTCTCAAACTGGCAGTAAATGCTGGCAAAGCAGGGGGAACTTACTCGGCAGTGCTTTGTGCTGCCGACGAGGTAGCAGTAGAGCTTTTTCTTAATAAACAAATCACATTTACCGATATACCAAGAATAGTGCAAAAAACACTGGAACAACATGACAATATTCCTCAGCCATCTTTAGAGGAAATTTTGGCTGCTGATGCCTGGGCAAGGGAGTGTGCTGGGGACTCCTCCCTTTATCATTGTGAGCATCCTACTGTCATTGCGAGGAACGAAGTGACAAAGCAATCTCCCAGGCTCCGCAACCTCGAAGAGCGAGATAACAAATGAACGTTGCTGTGATTATCATTCTTTTTATCGTGTCTCTTTTTGTCGTGATTTGCCTTCACGAACTAGGACATTTCTTTGCTGCCAGGCGTGCTGGGGTAAAGGTAGAAGAGTTTGGCATAGGGCTTCCCCCACGGCTTTTTGGTATTAAGCGAGGGGAGACAATATATTCAGCTAATGCCATACCTTTCGGAGCCTTCGTTAAGATGGCTGGAGAAGATGACCCCACAGTGCCTCGTAGCCTGGCTAACAAAGGGCCATGGATTAGACTACCAATCTATGCTGCAGGTCCACTGGTGAATATCCTCCTCGCTTTTATCTTGCTTAGTGCCTTCTTTATGTTGCCTACAAGTGGCATAGCTGGTAAAGGAGCCATGGTGCACTCTGTAGTGGAGGATTCACCCGCAGAAGAAGCCGGCATTGAGCCCGGAGATGTAATTCTAGAGGTGAATGAGGCACCCATTTACACATGGGCAGACCTACAGAATATGATAAACCCGAATGAAGAGGGAGAAGAAATAACTTTACTTCTGCAAAGAGATGAAACTCAAAATGAAATCAGCTTGAAGCCAATGCTTGACCCTGCACTGCAGCGGCGAACAATTGGCGTTCTGCTGTGTTGGAATATGGTAAGTCATGTAGAGAAAGGTTCTCCGGCTTATGAGGCTGGTATCAGACCCGAAGACACCATTCTAAGCATTAATGGCCAACCTGTATATAACGATGCAAGCATGTCTCATGCCTTACAATCTGTTAAGGATGGGGAAGAGATACTTTTAGCTTTCCTCAGAGGGGAGGAAGGGATTATTAAAAAGCTTGATTCCATTCAGCAGATAGAAGGTATGAGGTTGCACTGGGTAGATGATACCCATATCGAGCAGGAGCGACTCCCTGTATGGGAAGCGGTCTCCTTGGGAGGTAGCTATATTATTTATATGCCTCTGTTGCTAGTAGATGCTATCCCATTGCTGAGAGAAGACCCTGGCAAAGCGCTAATAGGGCCAGTAGGAGCTGGCCAGTTAACTGTAGAGTTCGTAAAATCCTTTGGCCTCAGCAACATACTATTTATGGCTAGCATCATTAGCCTAGGGCTTGCTTTATTTAATTTTCTTCCTATCCCCCCCTTGGATGGAGGAGGGATGCTGGTAGCGGTCATTGAAGGAGCTAGGCGAGGCAAGCGACTTTCTCCTCGAGCAGTAAAGTTGGCTTATACTATAGGTACTGCTCTTCTAATCACACTTATGGTTGCGGTAACTTTTAATGATATCCTGCGACTGGTTAGAGGTGGGAGCTTTGGATTATGACCCAGCGACGTAATTCTACACCTTTAAAGATTGGCAGAGTGACTGTTGGTGGTGATGCACCCATCGTAGTGCAATCCATGACCAAGACTGACACTCGTGATACCCCTGCGACTATAAAGCAGATTAAGGAGTTGGAAGACTGTGGTTGTGAAATAGTGCGACTAGCGGTTCCTGATAAAGAAGCAGCTGAAGGCATTTCGGCTATAAGAAAGAGCACTTCACTACCTCTCATTGCGGATGTGCATTTCGACTATCGCCTAGCTTTGCTCGCCTTGAAAGCTGGCGTTGAAGGGCTCCGTCTTAACCCAGGTAATCTTCGTGACTCCGAGCAAATTGCCAAGGTAGTAGCTGCTGCCAAGGAAAGAGAGATACCTATCCGCATCGGAGTAAACGCTGGCAGTTTACCTGGAAGCTTCGAACCTGATGCCCCGTTAGCCAGCAGAATGGTCGATGCCGTATTGGAGCAGGTAAAACTTATGGAGGACCTGGATTTCAATTTAATCAAGATTTCTCTTAAAGCTTTCGATGTGCCCACCACAGTTCAGGCTTACCAAACGATTGCGGATAAAACGCCTTATCCCTTGCACTTAGGCATCACCGAAGCTGGGCTTCCCCAAGCTGGAGCTATACGCAGCGCTGTAGGGATTGGCATACTTCTATATCAAGGCATCGGTGATACCATCCGTGTTTCTCTCAGTTCTCATCCATGCGAAGAGGTGTTTACTGCTTATGAAATCTTGAAAAGCCTGGGACTTCGTCAACGAGGTGCCACATTGGTAAGCTGCCCTTCCTGCGGTCGAACTGAAGTTGATCTCATTGCCTTGGCTGAGGCTGTAGATAAACGACTGGAAAAGATAAGCAAGCCTATTAAAGTGGCAGTTATGGGCTGTGTAGTCAATGGCCCTGGCGAAGCTAGAGACGCTGATGTAGGCCTTGCCTGTGGCAAGAGTAAAGGTGCCATATTCAGGAAAGGGAGGGTGGTAAAGACGGTGACTGAGGAAAATTTCTTGGAAGCTCTAATGGCAGAGGTAGAAAAGGCCTAGCTATGGCAGAAGAAAGGGAAAGGCCCCTCACCCGTGGAGATGTGCTCCGACTGATAGAGGAAAACGGTGGCAAAGCCGAAGGTCTTGACCTTTCGGGAAAGCGATTTGAAAAAGGCATCGACCTGCATGAACTCGACCTCAAGAGTATTGTCCTTGTGGGCGCTCACCTTGAGGGGGCTAAGTTAAAGGATGCCTACCTTGGGGGGGCTGATTTAGTGGATGCCTACCTTCAGGGGGCTGATTTATCGGGTGCCCACCTTGAGGGGCGTGATTTGATAGGAGTTGAACTATCTCGTGATACCAGATTAGAGACCGTCAAATGGGGAAACTACATTCTGGGGGAGGAAACAGACAGAGTTTTCGACCAGGCGGTACATAGCTACCGGCAGCTGAAGCAGTGGTACACTGACGCCGGCATGGGTGATATAGCAGCCAAATTCTACTACAGAGAGAAGGAGGCTGTAAGAAAATCTTTAAAACTACTTTCAAAAAACTGGAACCACCGCTTAGCATTAGAGTTTTTTCGAGCACTTTTTGGATACGGAGAGGATTGGAGGAGGGTTCTTTCTTGGATGGCGCTGGTTGTACTCGGTTCAGCAATAACATATTACCTCGGCGGAGGATTGGATGCCCCATACTCTTTATATTTTAGCGTTATCTCCTTCACCGCTTTAGGGTATGGAAAATGGGTTGATATTACACCACAGGGTTGGGTACAAGCGTTGGGTGCGGTTCAGTCGTTCACTGGAGTTTTCCTGATGGCCTTACTTTTGGTAACCTTCTTTAGAAAATGGACAAGATAAGAGGAAGGGATTAAGAATGGAGTGAAAAATGCGTTTTTCTAAACTTTTTGGCAAGACATTACGGCAGGCGCCAGCAGAAGCTGAGAGCATAAGCCATCAACTATTGCTTCGGGCAGGCATGATTGCCCAAGAAGCTGCCGGAATTTATTCCTATTTGCCTTTAGGGTGGCGAGTCTTCAGAAAGATAGAGAACGTAATTAGAGAGGAGATGGATAAGGCTGGTGGGCAAGAATTGAGGCTACCAGTGCTTCAGCCCTTTGAGTTGTGGCAGCAATCAGGCAGGTGGGTTTCCTTTGGCCAATCTCTATTTACTCTAACTGACCGCAAGGAGCACAAACTAGCATTAGGACCTACACATGAAGAGGTTATTGCTGACCTTGCCCATCGGTACGTGCAAAGCTATCGTGACCTTCCCTTGCTTCTTTACCAAATACAAACTAAATTCCGCGATGAGCCCCGCCCTCGCGGTGGATTATTGAGGGTTCGCGAGTTTGCTATGAAGGACCTTTATAGCTTTGACACCGATGAGGCTGGTCTGGATAAAAGCTATGAAAAAATGTGCCAGGCCTACAAGAATATCTATGCTCGCCTAGGCTTACCAGCATTAATGGTGGAAGCTGACAGTGGTGCCATAGGTGGAAAAGAGTCCCATGAATTTATGCTTATTACGGAGAATGGGGAGGATGAGATTATTTATTGCCCCAACTGCGGCTATGCTGCCAATGCGGAGAAGGCTCAATTCGCCAAGACAAGGGCAAACAATGAGGAGCCTCTCCCCTTAGAAGAAATAGCTACACCCGGGGCAAAAACCATAGAAGAGGTGGCTAGCTTTGCCGGCGTCCCAACAAGCCAGTCGTTCAAGGCTGTGTTCTATTCTGCAGACGGCAAATTTATCTTCGTTGTTATTCGAGGCGATCTAGAAGTAAATGAAACAAGGTTAAGGAATACGTTGAAGTGCGTTGAACTTCGCTTGGCTACAGAAAGCGAAGTAGCTAAGACAGGCATAATAGCTGGTTTTGCCTCACCCATAGGTCTAAAGGAAATAACCACCATCGCTGATGATTCCATAAACTTAGGCTCCAATTTCATTGTTGGCGCTAATAAACCTGGGTATCATTTTAGGAATGCAAATTATCCCAGGGATTTTCAAGTTGATCTTATAACTGATATTGCCTTGGCTCGTGGTGGAGATAGTTGTCCCAAGTGCGGTAGCAAATTGTCTTCTGCTCGTGGTATTGAGGTAGGGCATGTATTTAAATTAGGCACCTTCATTAGCGAGAAATTGGGGGCATCCTTTCTAGATCGGGATGGTGTATCCCGGCCCACTGTCATGGGTTGCTATGGCATTGGACTGGGGCGTCTCTTGGCTGCCATAGTGGAACAAAGCCATGACGACAAAGGTATTATTTGGCCGCTCTCAGTTGCCCCCTGCCAGGTTTATCTTTGTCCCTTGTATTTAGACAATCCCGCCATTGCCTCCGCTGCAGAGAAAGTCTACCAGGAATTGGAGGGCACCGATATCGAAGTACTTTTCGATGACCGTGATGAATCCCCTGGAATTAAATTCAACGATGCTGATCTTCTGGGGATACCCTTGCGACTAACCTTAAGCCCGCGTACCCTAAAAAGCCAAAGCACCGAAGCCAAATGGCGCACAGAGAAGGAGGCACAGCTTTTGCCCTTAGAGAACGTAGCTGCTGAGGTTAACAGGCTGCTAAGGGAAAAGTTAGCCCGATAATCAGGATACGAGCAGTAAGGATAAATGAACTGTTCTGTTCGCAATTAGCTAAAATTATTCGGGATAAGCAAATATTTGGTTCCTAAACAACCAGTTAGAAGGGGTTGGACTGGATATGAGCGAAACAAAAGTATCTCCAATCTCTGGTGAAGCAAAA
>CAZQBR010000024.1:0-14232 GCA_964591975.1 uncultured Dehalococcoidales bacterium | reverse complement strand
CATTACCAGTTTTATCATATTCCTCTTGGAGCCCATAATGTAAAAGGCAATGCCTACTAATACTGCTACCGCCACAAAGGGACCATTGAAAGGAATGCCTCCTATCATTCTTCCACCTCCGCGACATTGGTGGCTAAAGCCATGACTAGAAGAATGGCAGATAGCCCAGCCAAGACTTTCAAACCTACAGCTAGGTTCATGAATGGAATTACTCCACCGGTCCACATATCCCCGGGGTTAGAGCCATAAGCGGGAATATGACCGAAAATGGGGGAGCCAACAAGGAAATTATAAAAGAATACGACGGCTAAGCCACCAAATGCCAAGCCGATGAATACCAGTGCCCCACTGCTTTCCAAGACGGATAGATTGTGTTCCTTTAGACTTTTGTGAAGGTAATCGGAGCCAAAAGCAACAACAAACAAGGCTACGCCAGAGGCAAATACAGCACCGCCCTGAAACCCACCGCCGGGAGTCAAATGCCCGTGCATAATGATATACAAGCCGTAGATAAACACAAAAAGGGTTAAAAGGCTAGCCATGCTACGCACAATCTTAGACATCTGGCTTATCCCTCCTCCTTCTTCTTTTTCCTAAATAGCATTACCACGCCAGTTACTGCGGTAAACAGAATAGTAGCCTCTCCTAAGGTATCAAAGCCTCTATAATCAAAGACAACGGCAGTCACCGCATTATTGGTTCCAGTCTCACTCTGCGTATTTTGTATTATGTAATCATCCATTTCAGCTGGCGGATGCCCAAAGGGATGAATCAGTAATGCCGCTGCTACCAGAAAGCCGATAAAGACGGCCAAGGATACCGCCATAACAATTCTTCTCATATTCCTCTTACTGACGCTTTGTTGCCCTTATGGCCAAGACATAAATCGCCACGGTGATAGCTGCTCCTACCCCGGCTTCGGCAATAGCCACGTCGGGCGCCTGAAGTAAATAAAACTCTAATGCTAAGAGTAGACTCATGGCAGCTAGACTTATTGCAGCAGCGATGAGGTCTTTGAATATAGCCACCAATACTGCACACGCTATGATCAGAACAGGGATAATTATGTGCAGAACTCCTGATTCAATCATTGTTTTTGCTTCTCCAGGTCATCAACTACCGCTCGAGCCGGCCGGACTCCACTTCTATGTGCTGCTCTACCAATAGCATGAGCACTGGTAGGATTAGTCAGCATAACAACTATCAAAGCAATAAATGCATGTATGGATAAAATTGATTGCGAAGATAAAGCACCTTCAGTTACCCAAACAGCTATGGATTGTATCATCACGGCCGCAATCAAAAATATGGAGCCAAAGGTAGTGCATTTCGTTCCAGCGTGTAACCTGGTATAGACATCAGGAAAGCGGTGCAGGCCAACCGCCGCCAAGAGGTTCAAGAGGCATCCGATGCCTATACATATGTAGGTAATTACATCCAGTATCACTAGAATTTGCCTTTCTCAATATACTTGGCTATGAAAAGGGTGGTAATAAAAGAAAGCAAGGCATAAACGATAGCCACATCAACATATATTACCTCTTTAAATGCCATTCCCAAGATAACCATGGACACTACAATTATAGTGTTCAGGGTGTCCAAAGCTACCAATCGGTCTGGTGTGGTAGGGCCCATGGCCAACCTGATGAGAATTACGAGTATGCAAGCAGCCAGGAGTATAGCTACAGGAAGCCACATTATTCCATCACTCTCCTCGCCCAATCAGGGAATGTACCACACACGTATTTGTAATCTCTGGGCATTTTTGCTAAGGCCTCTTTCTTCACATTTATCCAATGGACATATAGGTCATTCGTTTCTTCATTTACATCCACGCTCAGAGTTCCCGGAGTCAGGGTTATGGAGTTAGCAAGCATGGTTAGACCAGCATCTGTCTTTAGCTTGGGGGAGATCTTCACTATGCCTGGGTTTATCCTTCCTGTTATTACCCTATAGGCAACATCAAAATTTGCCTTTGCCATTGCTGGAAAAAATGGCCACACAATGTAAGCCAGCAGCAGAAAAAATCTCCTTGGGCTCAGCCAGCGAACGCTTTTCGCTGCAAAGATTTTCCCCACTACTGCTGCTACTATTAAAGCAAAAATAGCTCCGATAATTAGCTCCTCCTTGCTCCACAGAAGCAAGGTGCCAGAAGGTATGGCCAAAACCAGGTAGAGCAAAAAAACAATAACAGCCGTTATAAGAAATCGCTTCATAGTGATTCACTCATAAACTGGGCATTAGGAACGAAGTCTCTAATAGCTATGTAAAGAACATAAGCTCTTATCATATTACCGATAATCGAAGGCTAAAATCCCTAAATTTTGCAAAGAAAACGAAGGTGATTAAGAAAGCCGGAGCAGTGAAGAAAATAATGCAAATTCTGGCTTTATGGTTTTTAACTCCTGAATAAGCGGACTCTGGAATGGGAAACAGGCTAGACAGACCCTGCGATGTATCTATCACCGATTTTCCCTCCAAAACATCGGCTATGCTACCTTATTGATAAAACAATGTCAAGGGCAAAACAAGAGGTAATGGCTGAAAATTAAACAATATTTTTTCATTTATTCAGTAACAAGAACCAAGGGACAAAATGTCTCTATATGGCTTATAACTACCTGCCTATTCAGGAATTAGTATTCCTCAGTGTAGGATGACGCAGCCGAATAGCCACTGGCACAATAAAGCTATTCAGTCCTGGCATTATGTCACGAGTAGAAGTCACCCTAGACCCAAGCGCGTGGATGGTTCACTGAAACGGCCTTTGTTCAATTGATGGCAGAAGCCATTGTAAATGAACGCCATGGCTACGAAACAGGTGTCTGCACGAAATGTAATTACCACACTGGAAAGAGAAATAGCAGTGGGAGACAGACGGAACACTTTGAGCTCTCGTTTGAGTTGTACCTGTTCGGCTAATACACGAGACCTAGATTAGCGTGGTGCTCTTAAGCCAGCACTGGCAAATATGATTTTGCACCCGAGCTTAACAAGAGCTTGCTTAGTTAAGCTCGGGTGCCTTATTGCCGGTAAGCTATATGAGATATTTTTGTTGCAGCTCTGAGTCTTTTGCTAGTCCTACGATGTTCTCAAGCTCCATGGGACTCAATCCACCTTTCGTAGAAGGCAACTTTGTTCTGTCTCCGAGGTCCTTTTTGAGTTCTCTTACAAAACTACGCAATGCACGCGCGGCATGGCAGAAAGAAGGGAAATACAACTGCAGCTTGTAGCCCATAGCCTCAAGTTTATCAGGTGGTACCAGCGGCATATTAGTGTCCGGTGCTTCGATTGCCATTAATGGAATAGGAGATGCCTTGCCAACTCTTTCCATATCTTCAACGCTCTTAAGCCCAAGCACGAATGCCACCTCCGCTCCAGCTTTAGCATAAGTGGCAACTCGAGAAATGACTTCGTCGATGCCTTCGTAATCATCAGTCCTGGCAAAAATGACAAAGTTAGGGTCACTTCTTGCCTCTACAGCAGCTCTAATCTTCTGCGCCATAAGCGCTGCTGGTTCCATGCTACCCCCTCCCAGTGCTGAGCAACGCAGAGGCCTTTTTAAGTCTTCGATAATCACTCCAGCTACTCCGACTTGCTCGAACAGCTGGACTGTCCTTCTAACAACCAAAGGGTCTCCAAAGCCATCATCGGTATCAACTATTACAGGCACGTCTACTGCCTGTACGATTCGACGCGCCACATCGAGCATCTCCGTCTGGGTTATATACCCGGTATCGGTTTTGCCAAGCAACGACCATGATACCATCGACCCCAAAATACTCAGGAATTCAAAACCCTCTTGTTCAGCCACCTTCGCGCTGAACGCATCCCAAACACTAACACCATCAGTGGACCCTGGCCTGTCAATCAACTCACGCAGCTTCTTTGCTTGCCAACTCATTTAATTTTCCTCCTTTTTTCTCAAAAGTATGGGCACCGTGCCTCATCTCGATAGCGCATCGAGTATTCCCTTGGCTGGGAACTCGCTGTACAGAGCCTCATCCTTGTTTATGTTTGTTACCGAGTTACTCTTGGTCAAAATATCTGAGCACATTCTTATTTGGAAATTGGCACTGGTAAATCGGAGATATTCTCCTAGGGAAAGGGAAGGCATCAACCGATGCTTCCAGCGGCGGAGTCTAACACAGTATTCGGTGAACGTCAAACTGCTGTGCTGGCTGACCATATAGGTAACACTGAGCCAGGGATTTGGCATTTTCAAGATAGGCCCTTAGAGCTACAGGCTCGCCCGACCCTCAATCTCAAAGGCTTCGGCAGAGGTTACATCAATGCCCATCAGCGCCGTGCTCCATAGCATATTCCCCAATTCCACAGCCAAAGGCATCGATCCCCTTACATGTTCTCTGGAAGTCCCATCAAACCTGGCTCCGTAACTAGTGCGAGTCGAAATCTGGGATTAAGATTATTTGTCGCCTTGCTTTAAGCTCTCTACCACAGCATCAGCTACCTGGCTGGTCCCTACCGGGTTATCAGGATTCAAATCATAGGTGACATTTTTACCTTCAGCAATGACCTCCGCTATGGCTTTTTCCAGCCTTTCAGCGCTATCTCTTTCTCCCAGATATCGAAGCATCATTACGCCGGAAAGCATCATTGCCATAGGATTTGCCTTATTCTGCCCTGCATATTTCGGTACGCTGCCATGAGCAGCTTCAAAGACAGCCATATCATCACCTATATTAGCCCCAGGTGCCAAGCCTAAACCACCAATCAATCCGGCACAGAGGTCAGAGATGAAGTCTCCATAAAAGTTTGGTAAGACAAGAACATCGAATTGCTCAGGCCTTCTTACCAGTTGCATACATGCTGCGTCCAGAAGTACATCGGTAAACTCTATATCGGGGTATTCTTTAGCCACCTCACGAGCAGTATCGAGGAAAAGTCCATCAGAGAACTTGAGTATGTTAGCCTTATGGGATGTGGTCACTTTTCTTCTGTTATTTTGCCTGGCATAATCAAAGGCAAACTTAACAATTCGCTTGCTCGCAGTTTGTGATATCAACCTTAAGCCCACAGCGGAATCCTCTTTCACTCTCTCGCCAGTAGCATCGAAGACGAAATCTAATAGTTCTTTTGTTCTTAAACCATCCTTGGCAAATTCAATGCCAGCATAAAGGTCTTCAGTATTCTCCCTGACTACAACTATATCTACATTTTCATATGGTGTAGCTACGCCAGGATGAGTTTTATAGGGGCGGAGGCAAGCGTAAAGGTCTAATTTCTGCCTCAAAGCCACATTAACGCTCCTGAAACCACTACCTATGGGTGTACTAACCGGACCCTTCAGGGCGACCCTATTCCTCTCTATGGCTTCAAGAGCACTCTGAGGGAGAGCTGTACCAAACATATCCTGAGCCTGGCTGCCTATAATGACCTCGTCCCATTGAAACTGGACCCCAGTAGCTTCTAATACTCTTCGAGTTGCCCGGGCTACCTCAGGCCCTATGCCATCGCCAGGGATGAAGGTCACTTTGTACTGCATTTTATATATCTTAGCACGAGCTAAAGCCTCGCACCCACATCTTATCGAAATTGAGATTGCTTTGCTTCGCTTGCAATGACTACATGGGAAACTCTTCAAGGTTTAGAGCCTGAAATCTTTGTGCTTTTGGATATACGGGATAAGCCCGCCCTCTTCAAGAATGGCAGACACTAATGGTGGTACTTTACTGCAGTTAATTCTGGCGCCGGAGGTCAGGTTAATAACCATACCATCGCTTAACTTTATGTCGAGTTCATCACCATCGCTAATTTTATCCGTATCACACAGCAAGACCGGCATACCTTGGTTTACAGCATTCCGGAAAAAGATACGAGCCACCGACTTAGCTAAGATAGCACTTATTCCCGACATCTTGATTACTACGGGGGCATGCTCCCGACTAGAACCCAGACCAAAGTTTTTTCCTGCCACAAGAAAATCGCCCTGCTTTACCTTCGTGACAAATGCGGGGTAAGCATCCTCCAAAACATGTTTGGCAAGCTCAGGTAAGTTACTCCTCAGATGGGCAAATCTACCGGGAATAATATCATCGGTGGAGATATCATCACCCAGTTTGATAACTTTGCCTTTGAGCACTTTACTAGATATTTTCACCCTCACCTTTACCCTCTCCCCTCAAGGGAGAGGTAAGATTGCTTCGGCTACGCCTCGCAATGACATTAAGAGGTTAAGAAAGAGCAAATTATAGGCAAACGCTCTGTCACATAACCTCCCTGGGGTCTGTGACCTCGCCCCTTATAGCTGAGGCAGCAGCAGTAGCCGGGCTAGCCAGGTATACCATCGCCTTAGGATTGCCCATTCTCCCTTTGAAGTTGCGGTTGGCAGTAGAAAGGCAAACTTCGCCATCCCCCAATACCCCTTGGTGAAGACCAAGGCAAGCAGCACAACCTGGGGGCAAGATAACCGCTCCCGACTCAATTAAACTTTGAACGTAGCCCTTTTCTATTGCCTGTACCAGCACCTGCCTTGAAGCTGGTGCTATGAGCAATCTGGTGTCAGGATGTCTCCTCTTGCCCTGAATTATATTAGCAACTACGGCTAAATCTTCAAGACGTCCATTGGTACAGGTGCCAATAAATACTTGTTGCACCTTAATTCCTTTTGCTTGGCTAACTGGAAGAACATTGTCCACCTGGTGTGGACAAGAGACCACTGGCTCGAGCTGGGCAAGATTCACGGATATGACCCTTTCATAATCTGCATCAGCGTCGGGGAAAAGTGTTTTATAGCTGTCACCTCGGCCTTTGGCTGCCAAAAAATCCTTAGTGACCTCATCGCTGGGAAATAAACCAACCTTCGCCCCAGCTTCTACAACCATATTAGCTATAGTCAACCTTTGCGGCATAGTCATACGAGCTAAAGCTTCACCACCAAATTCTAGAGCTTTGTAAGTAGCGCCGTCAGCCCCAATTTGCCCTATAAGATATAGAATTAGGTCCTTGGCGTAAACTCCTTTAGGAAAGACGCCACTAAGGTTAATAAGAAAGCTTTCTGGCACACGAAACCAGGTTTTGCTTAAGGCTAAGACCACTGCTGTGTCGCTGGAACCCATACCCGTGGCGAAAGCTCCTAAAGCTCCAGCAGTGACAGTGTGAGAGTCGGAGCCAACAATAACATCCCCGGGATTGGCAAAATGTTCCGCTACTAGCTGATGGCATATTCCATCGCCAACTTCATAAATATAGCATCCAGTTTCCCTGGCGAAGCGGCGTAAGAATATATGGTCATTGGAAAGCTGTCCACTGGGACTGGGCGCAGCGTGGTCCAGGAATATTGCCGTTCGCTGCGGCTGAGCTAAAACTTGGAAACCACTCTCTTTGAATTGCCTTATAGTCAAGGGACCGGTGGTATCCTGGAGAAAAGCTAAATCCACCTCAGCGATGACAATATCTCCAGCTCGGGCATCGCTATGAGATTTAAGGCCTAGAATCTTTTCTGCTAGCGTCTTCCCCATTTAGGACTGAGCGACCATCTCTATCGCATCCCCCATTTCCACCCCATCCCCAAGTTTGAATTTCACAGTTTTAACCTTACCCCCTTTGGGGCTCTTTTTAGACACCTGGTAAAGCCAGGAGAAAGCTTTCAACTTCTTCTAGGTAGGCATCACGCCGTGCTTTTTCGCTGGCAATTTTACATCTTTATTTTTAAACAACTTCAGTGCCCGGCACACCTGAAGCCTTGTTTCTGCTGGGTCTATAATAGCATCTATATGTAACTTGGATGCAGGCAGATATGGATTGGCAAATCTCTCCTTGTATTCCTTTATCAGTTCTTGTCGCTTCTGAGCAGGGTCTTCTGCCTCCTTTATTGCTTTAGCCTCAATAACATCAACGGCGCCTTGCGGGCCCATCACCGCCATCTCAGCCGTAGGCCAGGCAAAGACTGCATCCGCACCCAAATCCCTGGAGCACATACCCAAATAAGATCCTCCATATGCTTTTCTAACAATTGTGGTTATCTTCGGTACTGTTGCCTCGGAGTAGGCATAAAGCATTTTGGCACCATGCCTTATTATTCCACCCCACTCTTGCTGCATTCCGGGTAAATATCCCGGGACATCAACAAAATTCAATATAGGTATATTAAATGCGTCACAGAACCTAATGAATCTGGAGGCTTTATCAGAGCAGTTTATATCAAGAGAACCCGCGAGATGCATTGGCTGCTGTGCTATTATGCCTACAGCATCTCCATCCATCCTGGCGAAACAAGTTACAATGTTTCTGGCAAACCTCTCCTGCCACTCAAAAATTACTCCGTTATCTACCACTAGTCTAAGTAGCTGCTTCATATCATAGGGTGCTGTAGAACGAGCAGGCATTATCTCCCTCAACTTTGGCTCAACTCTATCCGAGGGATCACCCGTTTCGACATGCGGTGGTTTCCCTTTGTTGTTTGAGGGTAAATAGCTAAGCAGGGTTTTTATTTGCTCTACGCATTCATCCTCATCTTTGGCGAAAAAGGTTCCATTCCCGCTTTTCTCACAATTGGCTCTGGCACCGCCAAGCTCCTCTGCCTCAACCTCCTCACCCAAAACCGCTTTTACTACCCTTGGTCCGGTAATGAACGCTTGAGTCCTTTTGTCCACGGTGAATATACAGTCCATCAATGCTGGCGAATAAACAGCTCCTCCAGCGCAAGGTCCTACGATGGCACAGAGTTGGGGGACAATACCTGAATATATGGTATTCCTATAAAACATGTCTCCATAGCCGGATAGCGAATCAATTCCTTCTTGTATTCTAGCCCCACCGGAATCAGCAACGTACAGTACTGGACAGCCAGCTTTCGCTGCTTCATCCATCACCCTACACATCTTGTCTGCATGTCTTCTTCCAAGGGTGCCACCCATAACCGTAAAATCTTGAAAGAAACCGTAGACAGGTCTTCCATTAACATTCCCATATCCCGCTATTACACCATCCGCTGGTATCTCCCTTTTATACAAATCATACCCCAGGGATTCAGATTTGCACCATAAGCCAATTTCAAAGAATGTGCCTGGATCATAGAGCTTCTCAACCCTCTCCCTTGCTGTGTACTTGCCTCTCCCGTGTTGTTCCTCTATTCTCTTTTCCCCCCCCATCCCTTTTAGCCTCGCCTCCTCTTTCTTCATCCATTCGAGTTTCTCCAGAGCCGTCTCTCCATTAGGCATAACTAACCTCCTATCTAGATTTCAACTTCTAAATTTAACATTATCTAAGCCCTTTTTTCAATATTCCCAAAATTTGACAGTAGTGATGTTTTCTGCTAAAAGGTTTTTTCAAATCAAAGAGTATATTAAGGAGGTTACTATTATGGAAAGCCAAGTAGAACTTAACGAGGAGCGCGTAAAGCTGCTGGATAAGTTTGGACAAGCACTGCCTGGTTTGTGGGTGGCCGAAACCGCTGTATTCGATGAAGTGTATAAGGATGGGGCACTTAGTCGCAAAGCCAAACGGTTAATGGCTTTAGCCATAGGACTCGGGGCTGGGTGCACCAATTGTATTCTAGGCCAAACTATGCGGGCACTAGAAGCCGGAGCCACTAAAGATGAGATATTGGAAACTATCTCAGTGACTGTGGTCATGAGGGGTACCACCGGCGTTGCAGAGTCACTCAGGGTGATCAAGCTGCTGGAGGAATTAGGGATACAGTAACCAAGTCAGCTCCGCGTTCAAGCAAGTTAGACCTACCAAGCTTCATACCTATGATTTTGGGCGTTGTCGCCCTCATGCCACTGCATACTGCGTATCATAACAGCACGCCCAAAAATAGCAGGCACCTTATAACTTCGTACAAATTATTTGCTATAATTACTAGCTATGCCTAATTATGCTAATTACGAGGCGAAGGAACCTGGTTACACTAAATGCGGCAAGACAACTTTTCACTGGGGCAAAAGAACCTACATTATGGGGGTGATAAATGTTTCTCCAGATTCCTTCTCCGGTGATGGCTTGGAGGACATCGAAGCGGCTGTAGCTAAGGCGAAATGCTTAGCTACGGAAGGTGCAGATATAATTGATATCGGTGGCGAATCCACCCGCCCTGGCTCAACCCCTATCTCAGTTGATGAGGAACTACGTCGAGTAATTCCCGTTCTGGAAAGCTTAAGTAATAAAATACCACTACCATTAAGCGTGGATACTTATAAGCTGGAGGTGGCTCGTCGTGCCCTGGATGCTGGTGCCAATATGATAAACGATATTTGGGGATTGAAGCGTGAGCCAAAATTGGCTGAGCTAGCAGCCCAAAGGGGAGTATCCCTTCTCTTAATGAGTAATCAGCGCGATTCCCCACCCCGTCATGACCTTATGCCCACAATTATCTCCGACTTACAAAGAGCTATTAAGCTAGCTTTAACCCTGGGCGTGCCCTGGGAAAATATCATCATTGACCCTGGCATCGGCTTTGGTAAAACACAAGCACAAAACCTGGAGATTTTACAGAGATTAGAAGAACTTAAGACGCTGGGCAGACCTATCCTTCTAGGTAGCTCACGTAAGTCGGTAATAGGCTGGGTGCTCGATTTAACCCCGGAGCAAAAGTTAGAAGGAATGCCATTTGTTCCCCCCGCTAACCAGAGGTTGGAGGGAACAGCAGCCACCATAGCTATCGGCATTGCCAAAGGCGCTGACATTGTTCGAGTACATGACGTCAAAGAGATGGCACTCGTGTGTAAGATAAGCGATGCCATCGTTAGAGGTTAGTGAACAAACTGGCTACTGCTTATCTTTGCCTCGGCTCAAATTTAGGTGAGCGGGAGAAAAATTTGACTCAGGCTCTAACATCGCTTTCGCAAAAGGTAAATCTGGAGAAAGTCTCTTCTATTTACGAAACTGAGCCAGTAGGCTATAAAGAGCAGCCATTTTTCCTTAACATGGTATGCCAAATTACCACTGATTTGAGTCCCTGGGAGCTCCTTCACCTGGCTAAAAACATTGAAAGCAAAATGGGTAGAACATTTAGCTTCACCAATGCACCCCGCCCCATTGATATAGATATCCTTTTTTATGACGACCAAAGCATTCAAACTCAAAACCTAACCATACCACACCCTCGCCTGGCAGACAGAGCTTTTGCTCTCATACCCTTAGCTGAAATTGCCCCAGAGCTAACCCACCCTGGGCTAGATAAGAGCGTTGCTGAACTGGCCAGCAGTGTGAAAGGACATAACGGAGTGCTAAAATGGCACTAGGAGGCTTTAATGTATCAACTATTTGTAGAAGAGCATTTTGACGCCGCTCATTATCTCCGAAATTACCGCGGTAAGTGCGAAAATTTACATGGTCACCGCTATAAGGTAGTGGTGCGGCTAGAGGCGACCAAGCTTGGAGAGACTGGTTTGGCTTACGACTTTTCTCAATTAAAGCGTCAATTAAGGGAAGTTACAGCTCGATTTGACCATCATTGTCTCAACGAAGTGCCACCTTTTGACCAAATTGACCCTTCCTGTGAGAACATTGCCGCCACCATATACGATGGGCTCCTGCCACATTTCTCCGGGTCGCCAGTGACGCTAACTTGCGTAGAGGTGTGGGAATCTCCTACAACCGGGGTGGCTTACAAGCCTTAAACGAAGTTATTTACTAATCTTACCCCCTGCCATTCTGAGCCGCAGGCGAAGAATCTCAGAGATTCTTCATTTCGCTTCGCTCCAATCAGAATGACAATAGGGAAGACGACATTTTACCGTTAATAACCGCTCTCTTGAGCTAACTTTGCTCGCTCGGTGGCAGCAAGTTGGGAATCGTATCTGCTATAGGATAGGAATATTGGCATTTGGAGCAATATAAGGAGCCAGCAACGACTTCCTCTCCCTCCTCTTTGTCCACATTAAGCTGCAAAGTTCCTTTACACACTGGACAGGCTAATATGTGTATTAACTCCTTTTTCATCTTAGCTACAAATTATACCATATATACATTAAAGAGTTCGAAAATGCTATAATACAGTTTAAAGGAAGGCGCACGATGACAACTCAGATTACAAAGACTTATCGAGGTATAAACCCTGCTATGCTTTACGATGAAGTGCGAGGCTTGGCGCAAAAGCAAGGACTCATAGTGGATGAGGCCAAGCAACAAACTTACCCCCTCCCCAGTGGCTCCACGCAGTCCCGTGTCACCCTGACGTTTAAAACCCAGGGCGAAAAGACGAAAGACCAGCAAACTTGCGGCGATGCACACATCATAGGCTCCCCTGCAGGCGAAACAAAGATGCTCCTGGAATTGGACGAACCCATCCTCTCACAGGAAAAAATTTCAGCCCTCCAGAAAGACCTGGATTTCATCCTTGGCTCATACGAGGTTGAGTGGTAACAGGTGACGGAAGAAACCAAGCAAACACGAAGAGAGAAACAGCGCATAAAGCAAAAATCCAGGATGCCCCAACATGGTAAAAGCCTGGCAAAAATATATAAGGACGCTGTATCCAAAAGGGCCAGGGACACAAAAGCCGACAAGCAACCAAAATGAGGCTGACTGGCAGTATAATAGGGAAATTTCTTTTTAGAGGTCCACTTATAGTTTTGATTTGCCTTGCTATCGGTTTCGCCATAGTCTATGGCGGCAGTTGGCTGCTCCAGCAACTGGCGAGTTTAGGACACTGATTCCTACTTCTGCTTGGATTTGAACCAACGACCTTCAGGTTACTCAGGCTTTCAACCTTTTGATTTGTCACCCAGTTCAGGCTCTGGCCCGTCTTGCACAACGTCTGGGCCGTTGGAATCTAATTTGCCAGGCCCTTTGGCTATGGCGATTATGTTCTAAAGCCACTTTGGACAGGTTAAATTAAGACCAGATATTGTATGTCTTCTGACATGTTAAAATTAGGCCAGGTACAGCTCGGCGATGCAGAGAAAGTAAAATTTGAAACTCAGTTTGGAGGAAAAATCAGCATGAATGAGTCTTTTGACCAGAGCCAGGCAGCCAACTCCGTTCGCTATGAATTAGCTATCACGGGAGAAGAGGCTAGACTCGGAGCTAAAAAGATATTAGCACGGCAGGATAAACGGTTAGAGGTGAATATCCCGGCGGGAGTGATAACGGGAAGCATGGTAAAACTAAGCAATGCCCTTCAGGTAACCGATGGCCATCCCGGAGATATTCTGATTCAAATTGAGGTCAAAGGGGAGGAAATGCCAGCGGGGGTTATTGAAATCAACGATGGCAACTTTGAAGACGAAGTCTTAAAATCAAGCCTGCCCGTCGTGGTGGACTTTTGGGCGCCATGGTGTGGCCCGTGCCGCATGATTGCTCCCATCACCGAAAAGCTGGCACAGGAGTATCAAGGTCAGTTCAAATTCTGCAAGATAAACATAGACGAGAACCGCCTGGCAGCCGAGAAATACATGGTCATGAGTATACCGCTGCTATTGCTCTTCAAGGATGGCAAGGTAATCGAACAAAGCACGGGCGCAGTCCCCGAGTCCGAACTCCGCTCAAAAGTGGAATCAGTGCTTCGAGGGCAATAGGCTCTTTAGATAGAGCACTTGAGACCACGGCTGTCGTTGCCGGTTCACTATAAATCGTCAACAAAAATGAATCTGGGGTTCGGGGACACAATACCCGATTTGTGCTAGGCTTGATTAGTATCGTGCCCCTGGAATTTATAGGAGGTTAGCAATGAAAGCATGTGAAGGACAAATCGGCCGGGTTTTCATGATACGGCTTGAAGATGGAGATGTGGTGCCCCAATGTATTGAGCGTTTTGCGGAGGAGCACCGGGTACTTACGGGACATGCTATTTTAGTGGGTGGAATCGGAGGTGGTGACCTCGTTGTCGGTCCGCGGCGCTCAGAGGAAATGCCACCAGAGCCAATGCTCTTGCCCATTGATGGGGCACACGAGGTGCTGGGAGTAGGCGTACTCGCCCCCGGTGAAGATGGCAAACCTGCTCTGCATATCCATGGCGCGCTGGGACGGGCAGGACAGACCATGACCGGATGCCTGCGGCATGGCGTCACGACATGGCTTGTGGGAGAGGTTGTCCTCTATGAAGTCCTCGGCGTGAGCATGATGCGTATCAAGGACGAGCAGAGTGGCTTCGAGCTTCTGGACACCGGAGCCAGCCACTGAGGGCTTCTTATTGTGGGAACCATAATACCCACGCTAAATTTCCTCTCCCTCAACCCCCTTCTGTCATTGCGAGCCGGAGCGAAGCAATCTCCTCTCCCTTGACGGGAGAGGATTAACGTGAGGGTGACGTTGACGGGGTGAGCG
>CAZQBR010000023.1:0-14587 GCA_964591975.1 uncultured Dehalococcoidales bacterium | reverse complement strand
CTTGATGAATCCCTGCCTTTGACTTGCACATACCACACCAGAGTATTCCGGACAAACCGAAATTAAGACACCCAAGCATGATTTGTGGCATTGATGGTTGGGTAAATGGGGGAGAAGCTGCGGGAGGCACTCTCTCTTATACCCCTCGTTACTTCCTCTCCCAAGTTGGCCGAATAGAACTCGTCTAGACTCTCCATCAATATCCGGGCTAAAACTAGAACTGGACTCGTTACCGGGGTGGAGGGCATTGGATAAAATATGGTTCGACAACAATAAATTGTGTGATTGAGTGAAGATTTATTTTCTTTATACTAATGTTTTCAGGGTTTAAAAGCTAATAGGAGGAAGGTTACAATTAAGATAAAAGGCTTTTCGTTGGGCAGCATGTTAAGCACAATAAATAACTAGCCCTAAACATGTGAAGAATTACTATGGATAGGCTAGGATTACCTCCAGAACGGCGACTGACTAAGCGATTTTTCAGAAATGAGTATGCCACGTTATTGGTTCTTCTCGTGGCAATATTAGCCATAGTAGCCTCCATTACTGGTGGCAAATCACTATCCGCTGGTAACGTCAAGAATGTCCTCTGATTTGAAGCCAAAAATAGGGCTTTTTAAACACAACGGTCTTTATTACAAAAGGAGATGAGAGATGAATCTAAATGGCGATGAGAAGAGGATGCTCCATGGAGAACAGGGCACAGCTATCCAGAAGGCAATGGAATTCTTGGTAGCAATTGGCGAGGGTAATGGTGCCGAAGAAATGGTTGATATTTCTTCGGCACATCTTCTGACGCTTGTTGACAAAGGTGCACCCTATGAACTGACACGCGAGTTGACCAAGGGAGTGAAGGTTAGGGTACCTACCACCACTCATGCAAGGGCTTTTGATGTTGACAGAGTAAAAGACATGGGAATGTCCGACTCAGCTATAGAGGAGAACAAGCATATCATATCTCAGGTGGATCAACTGTATCACGATCTTGGTACGATACCGACTTATACCTGCTTTCCATATTCGTGGCACAACCTCAGATTAGGCGACCATGTTGCCTTTACTGATACTCTAGTAGTACAAATGGTTAACGCTTGGTTTGGTGCTCGTACCAATATGGAGACACCGGTATCTACCGTTGCCTCTGCCATTACTGGTAAGACACCGAAATATGGCATGCATCTGGTAGAAAATAGGTTAGGTAGAGTCCTTATCGAAGTTTCTGCAGAATTAGAAGCAGATAACTTTGACTATGCCGACTACGGAGCACTGAGTTTCTGGGCAGGTAAGATTATGGACAATGGACTACCGGCTATACCTGTTTATCAAGGGCTGTCACCAAGGGCTACTATAATCTCGGCAAAGAATATGACCCTTTCGCATACCTGGAATAGTGGCATGAGCATGTTCCACATGGTTGGTATTACCCCTGAAGCTCCTACGGTAGAAGCTGCCTTTGGTGGCAGGAAGCCAGCGGCAAAGTTTACCTTTGGGAAGAATGAAATGAAGGAAGCCTATCAGGGGTTGACCACCGCCACGGGGGAGAAGGTGGATGTAGTATGTCTTACTTGTCCGAACTGTACACTTCAAGAGATAGTAAACATAGCTAGTATGCTCCATGGGAGGAAGATACATAAAGACACACAACTATGGGTTGGTACCAATCGAACAACCAAGGATGTAGCCAAGCGAATGGGGCTTATTGACGTAATCGAGGGTGCCGGTGGGATTGTTATTACGGATGCCTGTGCGACCTATCATCCTATAGGAGCGCTAAAGCCCCGGGTAGTAGCTAGTAACGCTGCCGCCTTACAGAATGTTTCGGCGCTACCTGGGGGACAAACAACAGTATGGTTTGGCAGAACGGCTGATTGCATAAACGCAGCCGTTAAAGGTAAATGGGAGGTGTAAGTTAGAATGGAGATAGAACTTAGAGGACGTACCGCCAGTAAAGGTAAGGCAGAGGGTGAAGCATTGGTATGCCATAAGCCACTGGCTTTGCTCATTATATTATGGGTTGTAGATCAGACTACTGGTGTTGTTAATCTACCCGGCCATGAATTGCATGGTAAGTCCATCAAAGACAAGATTCTCGTTTATCCTTGTGGCTGTGGTGGCAATGGCTATTTCCTTTATTTATTTAAGAAGGCAGGGATAGGACCAAGAGCTGTCATCAATATGCGGCCCTTTGACCAAGATATGATAGATGCTATATTTGCCCAGGTTCCAATGGTATATGGATTTGATCATAATCTGCCGCAGATAATTGAAAGTGGTGACCACGTAGATGTGGACGCAAATAACGGTGTTGTTACGGTGAGCAAAGCATCCTAGTAAGACAAAGTATATACATCAAGCTGCCCCAGTAATTGGTCCACCTGTTAAGTTAGAGTTGCTGCCATGATTACTTCTGGAGCAGGTGGGTGATGGTCAAGTATATATGTCTACGTAAATATTATTTTGAAGCTCATGGACATAGTGCATATCACAACATGGGACGACCATACCTAGAAGCTACTAGGATTGAGCTAATTCCCTAAAAAAGGCTTCGGCCCACATTGGGGAGGGATTGTCAAGCCTAGCGATTCGCCTCTTGATTCCTCATATCGCTAGGCTATAAGGCTGACTTTCTGTTATAATAATCATGTACTAAGTGGTCATCTGATTGAAGCTTCAGTGCCTGATTTTAAGGAAAAGACGAAACAATTCTATCTGATTGGGCAATAAAGCGGGTGCAGAGGTTGCGGTGCATCTCGGCTTCTATCTTGAAGAGATAGCAGATAACAGGGCAATATGTCGCAATAAGAAGTGGCAGAGATACAAGTTAGCTGTCGACACAGTGGTTCTGGCCACCAAGATAGTGGACAGAACCGAGGTAGCCAGCTTCTGGGGCTCGTAACTAATATACATGTTATCGGAGACTGCGGTCATATGTAAAAGAGTTACCATTGTTTTGGGTCCATGTGGCATGCCAATCTTCGAATATGAGGCTGTACCTTCTTCACCTCGCGGCAATTATATGTAGCTGAATTAAAAGCTGTAATTAAGATGAAAGAAATCATATGGCACGGTAGAGGTGGACAGGGCGTAGTCCTGGCTTCATCTATACTGGGAACAGCTTTAGCCATCTACGAAGCTAAATATGCAATGTCCATCCCCAGCTTCGGTGCTGAGCGTCGTGGCGCACCTCTAATTGGTATTACCCGTGTCTCTGAAACCCCGATACGCAGGCGTAGCCTGGCAGCTGACCCTGATTACATTGTTATCCTCGACGATTCACTTGTCTCAACTGCTCTGGCCAACTGTAGTCAGGAGAAACCTCGACATATCATTATTAATTCCAAAAAGACGACGATTGAACTCAACCCTACTTACGGGCAAAGTACCACCATCATAGATGCTGAGGCAATATCACTGGAAATACTGGGGCGGCCCATCACTAACACGGTAATGCTAGGCGTGCTTAGCGCCGTGACCGATCTTGTTCGTATTCAATCAATAAGAAAGGCCATCGCTGATGTAATGGAGCCACATATGGTACAAAAGAACCTATTGGCTGCCGACGCCGGTTTTAGGGCTATGAAGAGGGTTTAGAGTATTATGACAAACAAGGAAGCTATCTCTATAGGACCACATTGGCAAGCTGGTGAGACTCCCATAAATGTTGGTAGCTATACCAACATTAAACCTGTAATCAATGAAAGATGCGGTACTGCCCCTTGTAGACTGACCTGCCCGGTGATGACGGACATCGAAGGTTTTATTGCTCTGGCTACTGATGGGGAGTATGAAGAAGCACTGAAACTGATTAAGCAGACTAATCCACTACCTCTTGTGACGGGTAGAGTATGCGTTGCTTTCTGTGAGACCAAATGCCGCAGAGGAGCAGCAGATGAGCCACTGGCCATAAGGCTACTGGAGAGGTTCATTGCTGATTATGACCGGTATTCTCCCACCCCTTATGTCACTGAAGTCAAGCCGGCTACTGGATACAAGGTGGCCATCATAGGTGGAGGGCCAGCAGGATTATCAGCAGCCTATTTCCTTGCCATTCAGGGCCACTCCATTGCAATATTCGATAAAAATGAGCAACTAGGTGGTATGCTACGTTATGGTATCCCCGAATACCGCCTGCCAAAGACAGTCCTAGATAGAGAAATCGCTACCATATCCGACCTCTGTAGCGAAATCCGCCATAATACTTGTTTAGGAAGGGATTTTACCATTACAGATCTTAAGAAGCAGGGTTATGAATCCATCTTTATTGGCATTGGCTGTCAGACAGAAAAAAGGTTGGGTATTGCCGGAGAAAACTCGGCAGGGGTCATTACCGGTCTGGAGTTCCTGCATAAAATAGCTTCGGGACAGAAGGTAGACCTGGGGAAGCGAATCGCCATCGTCGGTGGTGGCAACACTGCCATAGATGTAGCACGTACTGCCCAGAGACTTGGGGCCGAAGAAATAAACCTCCTTTACCGTCGCTCGCGAGCAGAAATGACTGCCATCCCTGAAGAAGTGGAAAGAGCCCAGCAGGAAGGTGTCCGTCTACACTTTCTGATAGCTCCAGTAAAGGCCCGGATAAACGACGGTCGGATTGATTCCTTGGAGTGTGTCCATACGGCGCTGGGAGAACCTGACAGCTCAGGCAGGCGGGCACCCCGACCACTACCCGGTTCCGAATTCAATCTTGAGGTGGGTACCATAGTGCTGGCGACAGGGCAGACTGTTGATGCCTCATTCCTACCAGTAGGTATGCTGAATCCTGCCGGCTACGTTAGTGTCAAACTGGAGACCATGGCAACCCCAATTCAAGGCGTATTTGCCGGTGGAGACTGCGTTTCTGGACCAGCCACGGTAGTGGAAGCAATAGCTGGTGGCAGACGGGCAGCAGCTTACATCGACCAATACCTCTGCGGTCAGCCATCCACGTTACTAGCAGGGTCTTTTGCTCATGAGATGGGTGAACTACATGGAATCAATGTCAGGATAAGCGAAGAAATAGAGCCTTTACTAAGAGTCGATACAACCACCTTACCCCCAGAGGTAAGGAAAGTAAGTTTTGGCGAGGTCGAACCGGGACTGACCGCGGAAATGGCCAAAAGGGAAGCTGAAAGGTGTTTGCGATGTGGCGCTTGCTTACTCTGCTGGTTACTTTGCCCTGACGGAGCTATTGCTAGCAAAGAAGGTAGCAATGGTAAGAAGCCAGCAATTGACTATGATCTCTGTAAAAGCTGCGGCATATGTGCCCATGAATGCCCTATGAAAGCCATCGAAATGAGAACCATGGAACCATAGAAAGCTGGACGGACTTTGGTTAAGAAAAGGCGGAATGAAATGAGCCAGAAAAAATTCATGAGCGGTGACTACGCCGTAGCGCATGCTGCCAGACTCGCCAGGGTAGGTGTGGTTGCCGTATATCCGATTACTCCGCAGACACCCATCGCCGAGATGCTGGCACGCTTTGTAGATACTGGCGAACTTAATGCTGAATTCCTGAAGGTAGAATCGGAACATTCAGCGCTAGCTGCCTGCCTTGGGGCATGCATGGCTGGGGTTAGATCTTTTACCGCTACATCTTCTCATGGCTTGGCTTACATGCATGAAATGCTGACATATGCTAGTGGCGGTCGTTTCCCTCTAGTCCTGGCGGTTGCCAACCGTTCTTTAGGACCACCCTGGAGTATTTGGGGTGACCAACAAGATTCAATTCAGCAGAGAGACACTGGCTGCATACAATTGTATGTAGAGACAGCTCAGGAGGCCTTGGATGTGAGTTTACAGGCCTTTAGAATCGCTGAGGATAGCCGTGTCTTCACACCCGTGATGGTATGCCTTGACGGTTTCCACCTCTCCCACACCCAAGAGCTGTTAGAGGTGCCTGACCAAGATACTGTTGACAACTTTCTTCATCCGTTCCGTACTTATGCCGTGCTGGACCCAGATAAGCCAATGAGCCTAGCTATCGGTGCCTCAGGTAAGCAGTACACGGTCTGGCGCTTCGAACAACAACAGGCGTTAGAGGCTGCTAGAAGTGTTATCGAAGAGGTGGATAGGGAGTTTGGCAAGACCTTCGGGAGATGCTACGGTGGACTTGTGGATGTGTACCGACATGATGAGGCCGAACTAATGATAGTGATTATGGGCAGCTTTGCTGGCATGGTTCGTGAAGCGGTCGATGATATGCGCAGAAAGGGAATCAAAGCCGGTATGCTAAGACTGAGGAGTTTTCGACCTTTTCCTAACAAATTGGTGAGATGTTACCTAGATTCTGCCCGTAATGTAGTTGTTATTGACCGGGACCTGTCTTATGGAAATGAAGGTGCTGTCTGTTCAGAGGTGCGAGCGGCACTTTGCGGGTCACATCCATCGCCCACCATAGTAAACTTCATAGCTGGTCTGGGAGGCTCTGATATCACTATCAAGGATATAGAGGCGGTAGCGGATATGAGCATGAACACCAGCAACGCTGACGGACATAGGGTCGTATTTCAATACCGGGAAGAGGACAAATGAAAATCAAAGGTCTAGCTCAAGAGGAGTTAATAACTGGTTCGCTAAGCTGTGCCGGATGTAGTTCAATACTAGCCGTCCGTTTAGCACTTAAAGTGCTCGGTAGTCACACGGTAGTGATAGCACCAGCTGGTTGTATGTCGACGGTAAATTGTTACTGGCCACAGATACCATTTCGAGTTCCCTTTTTCGTAAGTCCTTTCGCAGCTACGGGGGCTATACTTCAGGGTGTAAGTGCGGGCTTTAGCTACCGGAACCGGAAGGACGTACATGTGATTGCCATCGCTGGGGACGGGGGGACCGCCGATATTGGCATGAGCTCCTTTTCTCAAGCTATTACCAGCGGCTACAAATTCATTTATATCTGTGTCGATAATCAAGCCTACATGAACACTGGTAATCAATGGAGTTCGACCACGCCTCCGGGGGCAGTGACTACCACGACTCCCATACCGGAGACGATACAGGAAAACACCGGTAAGGATCTTTTCAAGATTGCTTTGGCCCACAACATACCTTATGCAGCTACCGCCAGTCCAGCCTACCCATCAGACTACGCCGAAAAGGTGCGTAAAGCGGCCAGTGTAGATGGGCCGAGCTTCATCCATGTTCTGACTCCATGCCCGCCGGGCTGGGGCTTTTCGACAGAGCGCACTATTGAAATTGGCTGTTTAGCCGTTGAATGCGGGATGTGGTATCTCTGCGAGTACCAGGCTGGACAGATAAGATTCACCCACCAACCGAAGGAAAGAAAGCCAATATCAGAATATTTAGCAACTCAGTCTAGATTCTGCAGAATGAAACCTAAAGATATAGCCTGCCTGCAAAAGATAGTTGATGAGCGTATGGAGGAATTGGAAGCAAATGCCAGAACACCGGCTAGAAAGAAATTGTAACCACTTTAAAACCTCAGAGTCGAGTAATTATGTTATGGTATAGTATTAGGTACTTTGAGAAATGGTGGAAATACTATCTGGTAGCTTAGCGGTCTGGTCGAAAATTGCTTGAATTCCCAACCTGAAGACGGCTAACGGATTGGCTGATAAAGCCCAAGACTAAAGCGTGTCAATTTTTGATTAAGCTATCAGGCTGGGGGGTATGTAGTGCCCCATGAAGTGAAGGAGATGGCAATGCATTTCAAGGTTGTGGTTACTATGATCATTCCCCAGCATCATTTTGACAACCCTTACGAGGAGGAAGTATTCGGAAAAATCGGAGCGGATGTCATCAAGTACGAGCGGTGTGCGACAGAGGAGGCAGTGATTGCTGCCTGCCATGATGCTGACGGTATAATTAATGTCTTCGAACCTTTCACCAGGAGAGTGATTGAAAACCTGGATAAGTGCAAGATTATAAGTAAGGTGGGGATTGGTCTTGATGGCACTGATATTGACGCGGCCACAGAACATGGCATTGTTTTGACCAATGTGCCAGACTATTGTGTTGAAGAGGTATCAGACCATGCCATGGCACTGCTACTAGCCTGCTCCAGAAAGCTCTTTAAGATGAACGAGATTGTTATTAAGGGCGGTCTAAGCTGGTGGGCTCGTAAGGCAAGAGATCCCTTAGTACCAATGTTGGCATTACGGGAGCAGACCCTAGGCCTCGTCGGCTTTGGCAAGATTGCACGTAACCTAGTACCCAAGGCAAAATCATTCGGTCTCAAGACTGTGGTTTATGACCCATATTTGCCGCCTGGTGCGATTGAGAGAAATGGAGCCGAACCATTCTCGTTCGACCGACTGCTTCAGGAATCAGATTTTATCTCGATCCATGTTCCCGGTACAGAAGATACCTACCATATGTTTGGGTCGGCACAATTTAGAAAGATGAAGCCGACTGCTTATCTTATCAACACGGCTCGCGGTAGCATCGTCGATGAGCAGGCACTTCACACTGCCGTCTCCCAAGGCTGGATTGCCGGCGCCGGGCTCGATGTCATGGAGAAGGAGCCACCAGCCCTCAACAACCCATTATTAGAACTAAATAACGTTATCATTACCCCCCATGATGCCAGCTATTCCGAAACATCATACTGGCAACTGCGCCGAGAGCCGGTGGACGAAGTAGCCAGAGTTCTGCAGAGGAAGTGGCCGGTCCATTTTGTCAACCCCGAGGTTAAAGAGAGCTTCATTAAGAAATGGAAATGGGCGATGAGCTAGCTAGTCAGATTGCGGCGACAGCTTGGTATCACTATTAAGATGGAACCGACCTAGCATGGCTAGCTAAGGAGGACACTAAATGGTGTTTGAGTATATAAAGGAAGGCAGATTAGCTATCTTCACCATTAATCGTCCCGAAGTAAATAATGCTCTGAATGTAGAGGCTATCCAGGAATTGCACCGGACCGTGCTTGATTTCCTGGATGACCCAGAATTACTGGTTGGTATTATTACTGGGGCAGGGGATAAGGCCTTCTGTGTCGGGGCTGACATCGGAGACATGCTGCCTTTTCAAAAGGAGCATCGCGGTAGGCCTGAGGCTTTTCTTGCCCCTCCGATGCGTGGTGCGAAAATTGATAAACCGCTCATTGCGGCTGTTAACGGACTGGCTATCGGTGGTGGTTTAGAGCTGGCTTTGGCATGCGACCTCAGGCTCGCCTCAGATAATGCCCGTTTTGGTCTAACGGAGGTTTCTCTGGGCTTGATACCCGGCTGGGGTGGCACCCAGAGACTGCCGCGAGTGATATCCTTTGCCAAGGCGGCGGAGCTTATCATGACGGGCAGAATCATAGACGCCGATGAGGCCGGTCGTATCGGCTTGGTCAACAGGGTTGTTCCTCAGGGAGAACTCATGACCACAGCCAGGGAATGGGCCGGGATTATCAGCCAGAAGGCGCCCCTAGCCGTCCGCGCCGCCAAGCGGGCAAGGATAGAAGGGATTGGTATGAGCCTGGAGGAAGGGTTAAAGTTTGAGTTCTCCTTGCTCAGTGATGTTTTGGGTACGGAGGACTTTGTTGAAGGCACCGAGGCTTTCCTGTCAAAGAGGAAGCCGGCCTTTAAGGGTAGATGAATCCGGTCATCGGCTTTTTCAGCGAGTAAAGAGAGGGAATAGGTGGAAATAAAGAGAGTAGGGGTGGTCGGCTGTGGGGTAATGGGTAGCGGCATAGCTCAAGCCTGTGCTGAAGCTGGCTACGAGGTCACAGTCTTGGAGATAAGCGACGAGCTCCTGAATAAGGGGCTCTCCGCCATCGAATCGGCCGTCGCTAAGAGTGTGAGCAAGAACCAGCTGTCTCCTCATGACATGGAGGCGATACTCAGGCGTATCACGGGCACTACCAGCGCCCGGGACTTTGCCGACCGTGACCTAGTTATTGAAGCGTGTAGTGAGGATATGGGGTTAAAGAGGCACCTCTTTGCCGAGATGGATAAGATATGTCCTGACCGCGCTATCCTGGCGACCAATACGTCATGTCTTTCCATTATTGAGATGGCCATGGTAACCGCTAGGCCCGATAAGGTTCTAGGATTGCACTTCTTCAATCCCGCCCCGGTGATGAAGCTTCTTGAAGTCGTCCGGACTATTGTCACAAGTGAAAAGACCATAGCGATCGGCCAGCGCTTTGGCGAATCCCTGGGTAAGGTCACTATCGTCGTTCAGGACTCCCCGGGATTCATTGTTAACCGGCTCCTGATTCCCTTCCTACTCCACGCCGTCTCTCTCTTGGAGAACGGCGTAGCCCGAAGAGAGGAAATTGATAGCGGCGTCAGTCTGGGCCTTGGTCACCCGATTGGCCCTCTTAAGCTAGCCGATTTGATTGGTATTGACATCGTGCTGACGGTGGCTGAGGCAATTTATGACGACCTTAAAGACTATCGGTATGCCCCGCCAGTTTTGCTGAAGAAGATGGTGGCCGCTGGCTGGTTGGGGCGCAAAACCAGTAAAGGGTTCTACGAATACCCTCAAAGCAAATAACCGAGAGGTCTTAAGCAAAGATACTTCACGTTTGTTACAGAGCCTCTAAAAAGGAGACAGCCATGCGAAGCTCTACGGAATATGTTTCGGATCTAATGAAGATGAAGCCCAACCTGTATATCGGGGGGCAGAAGGTAGGACGGAGTGACCCCAGGATAAAGCCGGGCATAAATGTTATGTCGGTTACCTTTGATTTGGCACAGGACCCAAAATGGACAGGACTGCTCACCGCTACCTCATCCCTTACCGGCGAAAAGATTAACCGCTTTACCCATTTGCCCCAAAGTGCTTATGACCTTATACAAAAGCAGAAGATGGTTCGGTTACTTTGCCAGAGGGTCGGAGGCTGCATTCAGCGGTGCATGGGTATGGATGCCATAATCGGACTTTCCGTTGCCACCAAAGAGATGGATGACAAATACGGCACCGAGTACCACCGCCGATTTATGGATTATCTGAAGGTCTATCAGCAGAAGGATTTAACCGGTGCCTGTGCTCAAACCGATACCAAAGGTGACCGGATGATGAGGCCCTCACAACAGCCGGACCCTGATGCCTATGTCCACGTCACCGATGTGACAAATGACGGGATTGTGGTGAGGGGGGCAAAGCTCTCCATAACCATGGCAGCCTACGCTGACGAGATATTAGTGGTTCCTACCCGTGCCCTGAGGGAGGAGGACAGAGACTACGCGGTAGCCTTTGCCATACCGGCTGATTGGGAAGGCGTTTCTTTAATCACGCGGCCGGTCTCGGTGAGAGAGCGAAAGGAATGCAAATGTCCTTTCGCGGAAATGGGAGTCTCTGACTCAATTGTCGTTTTTGATAATACCTTCATCCCCAAAGAAAGGGTGTTTATGTGCCGTGAGTGGGACTTCGGCCGCCGGCTTGCGCTTCTTTTTGCAGATTCGCATCGGCACAGCTACTCGGGCTGCAAACCGGCCGTCTCAGACATTCTCTGCGGGGCTACCTGTCTGGTTGCCGAGGCAAATAATATTGAGAAGGCATCTCACGTCAAGGAAAAAATCTCCCAGTATGCCGGGGCAGCGGAACTATCCTATGCCGCCGGTGTGGCCAGTGCCCTCTATGGTGAAAAGACCTCCTCAGGCACCTTCTTCCCGAATGCCATCTATGTCAACGTTGGTAGGCGGCTCACTGGGGAGACCATTTACCACGAATTCAACCTGCTCGCGGAGATAGCCGGCGGTCTGGCGGTCACCCTGCCCTATGAAGACGACTTCACGGCCGAGGAGACCAGGGAATGGCTGGAGAAATACATTATGAGGAACCCCAAGGTGCCGCCTGATGTTGCGCATCGTATCTGGCGGCTCGTGGAGAATCTCTTGGCTTCATCTATGGCGAGCTGGTACCAGATCGCCGGGGTTCACGGGGGCGGGTCTCCCGTTATGGAAACCATTGCTCTTAATCAGGAGTATGACTATGAAGCCAAGAAGAATATTGCCAAGTACCTAGCGGGCATAAATAAGGAACTCGACCAGTCTAAGGAGCTAGGCCAATCTCCCAGTGAGCTTCGCAAGTAACTTCCGATTCGTAACAGAGTCATTACTGGAAAACTCAATTCTATGTCGGAGGCAGAGGTTATGACTAATGAATCCGAGGCGGCGGGGAGTAGCCCAAACTACTTGAGCAAGTTCAATCTCGCTGGTAAGGTGGCCCTTATCACTGGCGGCAGTCGGGGGATTGGCCGGGGGATAGCTCTATGTCTGGCTGAGGCTGGGGCCGACATCGTGTTGACGGCACGTAAACCACCCGGCCTGGAGGAGGCTGCCCAGGTAGTAACCAAAATTGGCAGGAGAGTCCTCACAGTTCCAGCTAACATTCGGAACCTGTCTGAGGTGGACAGTGTCGTCAAGACGGCTGTGGACAAATTTCGTCGCATTGATATTCTGGTAAATAATGCCGCGACTAATCCGCTATATGGCTCGGTGTTTGATATTGATGAAAAGGCCTGGGATGTTACCTTGGGACTGAACCTCAAATCATGCTTTTTCATGAGTCAGGCGGTAGGTAAACTGATGCGAGATAGAGGCGGGGGCAGTATCATCAACATCGCTTCTGAGGATGGCATCAGACCCTTTGTTGGCTTGGGGGTATATTCCATAAGTAAGGCCGGCCTCATCATGCTCACTAAAGTAATGGCTGAGGAATGGGGGCAGTATCACATCCGGGTCAATGCCATTGCCCCGGGCTTCGTGCGCACGAAGTTTTCCCAGGCGGTTTGGGATAATCCCAAGATGGTGGAGGAGGTAGAGAGTAATATCGCCATAGGACGCATCGCCGAGCCTGAGGAGGTGGTTAATACTGCCCTTTTCCTGGCATCAGAAGCTTCGAGCTACATAACCGGTCAGACTGTTGTCCTTGACGGCGGTCATTTTGCCTCGGTGAAGCCATTACTATCAATGATGGCGCAGGGTACTAAGAAGGAATAGGGGAAATCATGGCTCACAAAATGAACAGAATGGCCGCCATAGTGGGTGCAGGCACTTCTAAGCTAGGCGCTTTTCCAGATAAGCTGGGGCGGGAGCTCTTTACTGAAGCCTTTACCGATATGCTCGGTTCCGTAGACCGGGGCATTAAAACTGCGGATATCGAGGCGTTGTATGTGGGCAGTGCCGCGCCGCTATCCTTTGAGGGGCAGGCACACCTGGCGCCAATCATCGCCGACCAGGTAGGCTTGATTAACAAGCCAGCTATCCGGGTAGAAAGCGCTTGCGCCAGCGGCGGCCTAGCCCTGCGCGAGGGGATTATCGGCATTGCCTCCGGACTATACGATGTCGTTCTCGTTGGCGGTGTAGAAAAGATGACCAACCTGCCAACATCTGAGGTTACCGATGTCTTGGCCGCTTTCTCAGACTCACCATATGAGTCACGCGTTGGCATCACCTTCCCTGGGGCTTATGCCCTTTTGGCTACCGCCTACCGGCATAAGTATGGCCTTACTGAAGAACAGCTTATGGCGGTTGCCATTAAGAACCATCAGAATGGAGCGCTTAACCCCAAAGCCCAGTTTTGCTGCTCCATTAGGGACATCATGACCAGCCGACTGGCCAAGATGAAGGAGAAGGGGCAACCGGTGCCCAACTGGACTAGCGAGATGGATTTTCTGAAAGACCGCGAGGCTAATCCCATCGTTGCCTGGCCGCTAAGATTGTTTGACTGCTCGCCGATAACCGATGGGGCAGCCTGCGTCCTTCTAGTAGCGGAACATCTGGCCAAGAGTTTCACCGACACGCCAATCTATGTCATCGGCTCAGGCCAGGCAAGCGATTACTCGCTAAGCGGCCGAGAGGATCTCACCACCTTGGCAAGCGCTAGAGCTGCCTCGCGCCACGCCTATGACATGGCTGGGGTTCGCCCCAAAGACATACAGATGGCCGAAGTGCATGACTGTTTCACTATCGCTGAGATAATAGCTACTGAGGACTTGGGCTTTTTTGAGCCAGGGGAGGGGGGCCGGGCAGTGGAGCAGGGAATAACGGCTCTTCAAGGTGCCATACCGATTAACCCCTCAGGAGGACTAAAGGCTAAGGGACACCCGGTTGGTGCTAGCGGCATTGCCCAGGTGGTTGAGGTCTGGTACCAGATGAGGGGTAAAGCCGGCGCGAGACAAATAAATCGGGACGTTCACTTGGCCCTGACCCATAATGTGGGCGCTCACGGAGCTAGCTGTCTTGTTCACATCTATGAGAGGAGATAACATTCTATGACAGAGGCTGAATTCACCAGTGCCTCATTTTATCAGGCTCTTCACGATAAGAAGCTGATGGGGACAAGGTGTCAGGGATGCGAAGCTGTGTATTTGCCCCCGCGCCAGGTCTGTCCCCATTGTCATAGCAGGGAAGTTGACTGGGTAGAGCTGTGTGGTGAAGGCAAACTCCTCACGTTCACCACCATCGCGGTGGGGACTAGCCAGATGTTGGCTCAGGGCTATAGCCGAAGCCGGCACTACTGCTGTGGCATAGTGGCGCTGGATGAGGGACCAAGAGTTTGTGCCCTGGTAGTGGGAGTGGATGCGCAGAAGCCGGATGGCATTGAGATTGGGACAGCGGTGAGCGTAGCGTTCCCAGAAGAGGCTGGTAAACCAGCCGTTCTAGCCTTTAGAGCCAGGGCAGGTCACAAGGCTTTCTCATGATACAATTTGATT
>CAZQBR010000022.1:4278-14909 GCA_964591975.1 uncultured Dehalococcoidales bacterium | reverse complement strand
CCAGACTCCTCAAATGATTTCTTAGTGCCCCCAGTGCTGAATATTTCGATGCCTAGCTCTTGTAGGCCCCGAGCGAAATCAGCTACGCCCGACTTGTTTGAAACGCTTATTACGGCGCGCATAGTTCCTCCTTCACTCTATTATTGCTTTCCTTTCACCTTTTGCCTCAATTATCTTACCAATGATCTTGGCTCGACATAAAACAGTAGTGAGTTTAGTTACCTGCTGAGGTGAGCAAACAATTGCCATACCTATTCCCATATTGAATACGCGATACATCTCTGCCTCTTCCACCTTGCCCTTTTCCTGTATTAGCTTGAAGATAGGCAGGCTATCCCAGGAATCCTTCTTCAAATGGGCGGCAAGAGCCTGAGGCAAGATGCGAGGTATGTTTCCTATAAACCCACCGCCAGTAATATGAGCTAAGCCTTTGATTAGGGGCAAGGCTGGTTTAAGTTCGTGGTAGTAGCAGCAGTGGACCTGGAGCAATTCCTCGCCCAAAGTTTTACCTAGCTCAGGATAAAAATTGTTTAAGCAGGAAGGATTATCGTCTATCCCAAAGATTCTTCGCGCTAATGAATAGCCATTGGTATGTAAGCCAGACGAAGGTAAGCCAAGAATTATGTCATCCAGATTTATAGAACTGCCATCAATGATGCTTCTCTTTTCCACCACTCCAACAATAAAGCCGGCTAAATCATAAGTCCCTTGGACATAAATGCCTGGCATTTCAGCAGTTTCGCCACCAATTAATGAGCAGCTAACTTCCTTACAGGCTTGAGCTATGCCAGTGATGATGGCCTCTACTTGCTGGGGCGCAAGTTTGCCCATAGCAACGTAATCGAGGAAGAAAAGTGGCTCAGCACCACAGCAAAGAATATCGTTAACACAATGGTTGACGATGTCCATGCCCACAGTATTATTTTTCCCAAGTAAAGAAGCGATTTTAAGCTTAGTACCTACTCCATCAACGCTGGAGACTAGGATTGGCTCATCATATCCTTTGAACTGGAACATGCTGCCGAAGGAGCCGAAATTTAACACTTGAGAACCAAGGGTAGATTTGGCTCGCTCGGCAATGGATTTTTTTATCCTATCGGCTACCTCGATATCGACGCCCGCGAGGGCATAAGCCTTGTTGTGAGTGGAACGAGGCAATCTAGTATTTGGCTTCACTAAGTTCCTCTTGGGGAAGCGATTCCAAAGCTAGTTTGTCCATCTCTATTTGTACCGGAACGGGATATTCTCCAGTAAAGCAACCAAGACAGAAAATATCTCTGGGCAGATTCACAGCCTGAATCAAGCCTTCAAGGCTAAGGTAGCCTAGTGAATCAACACCGAGGTAATCTCTGATTTCCGGGATAGTCTTCCTGGCAGCGATGAGTTCCCATTTAGTTGCCATATCCACTCCGAAGAAACAAGGATAACGAATAGGCGGAGCGCAAATGCGCAAATGAACCTCTCTGGCACCAGCTTTCCTAAGCAAATTAACTACATGTGGAGTAGTGGTACCACGAACAATACTATCGTCAACAACCACTAATCGTTTCCCAGCGATTATCCGAGAGAGAGGATTAAATTTTAGTTGAACACCAAGCTCCCTTATCCTTTGGTCAGGCTCAATAAAGGTGCGCCCCACATAACGGTTTTTCAATAAGCCCTCACAATATGGAATACCTGAAGCTTTAGAATAACCGATACTGGCAGCAGTAGCTGAGTCAGGAACACCCATGACCAAATCAGCATCAACAGGATATTCTTGAGCTAACATCTCACCCATAGCTTGCCTTGCTTGGTAAAGTAATTTACCTTGAATGATGCTATCAGGACGGGCAAAATAAATATATTCAAAGATGCATAAAGCCTTCTTCTCACTCTTTCCATGGAAGCTCTTCACGCCATCACTATCGATAACTACAATTTCCCCGGGGGCAATCTCCCTAACAAACTGGGCGCCTATATGATCTAGGGCACAGCTTTCTGATGCGATGGCCCAGCCACCGTCAATGGTTCCCAAACAAAGAGGACGAATGCCCATGGAGTCACGAATCCCGATGAGCTTATCTTGGGTCATAATTGTCACAGAGTAAACACCTTGGAGGCGATGCATGGCACGCTTTATTTTTTCCTCCCATCCCTTACCTGGGGAGGCTAATATTAAGTTAGCGATAACTTCAGAATCAGTGGTGCTGTGAAATCTATATCCACGTTCTTTAAGTTCGTCATGAAGCATTTTGGTGTTAAGAATATTGCCATTATGAGCCAGAGCAATGGTCAATCCTTCTGACTCAGCTATGATAGGTTGAGCATTGGCTGGCTTATTAGAGCCTGTGGTGGAGTAGCGGTTGTGCCCAATGCCAATATACCCTTTGAGTAAAGCAAGATCGTTTTCGGTGAATGCCTGAGAAACTAACCCCATGCTGGTATGAATTTTTATTTCATTGCCGTCAGTAACAGCGATGCCAGCACTTTCTTGACCACGATGCTGTAACGCAAAAAGAGCAAAAAAGATAAGCCGAGCTATGTCTACTCCCGGGGCATAAATTCCAAAAACACCGCAACTTTCGTGCATAAAAAAGTTGCCTTCGCCCTAGATTATAGAGTACCCTAGCTTTTTGGTCAATTTCTATACAATAATTTTTCATAGTGCTATCATATAGCACATTGCTGAGGAGATTTATATGTTAGAAATGGAAAGAAAAACAGATATCATTACCAAATTTAGGGTTAAGGAGGGTGACACCGGTTCTGTCGAAGTTCAGGTGGCGTTGCTTACAGAGAGGATAGCTCAACTAACAGAGCATCTTAAATCGCATACCCATGATAGTCGCTCTCGGCGTCCGCTTCTTAAATTGTTAGGGAAGCAGAGACGGCTTTTAGTCTACCTGAATAGGACAGAGCCTGAGCGATATCATTCTCTTATTGCCAAATTAGGATTGAGGAAATACCGTGTTTGAGGTCTTTGAACGTTCCATAGCTGGTCGAGTGTTTGCTATTGAGATAGGAAAACTAGCTCAGCAAGCTGATGGTGCTGCTGCTGTTCACTATGGAAATACAGTAACTTTAGTTACTGTTTGCGCTAGTCCCGAACTTTCGGAGAAAAGAGATTTCGTGCCGCTAACAGTGGATTATGAAGAGAGGCTTTATGCCGCCGGCAAAATACCAGGTAGTTTTATAAGGCGAGAGGGGCGCCCCAGCGAAGAAGCAATTATAACCAGCCGGCTTATCGATCGATGTTTACGCCCTCTTCTATCCAAGGAGTTTAACCATGAGATGCAGATTATAGCTACAGTGCTTTCCGCAGATAAGGAGAACGACCCTGATATTTGTGCTCTTATTGGTGCTTCAGCAGCTTTAAGCCTGTCAGATATCCCATTTTCCGGTCCTGTGTCAGCAGTGCATGTTGGCTACTTAGATGGTAGTTTAGTTTTAAACCCTACCTTGCCTCAAATGGAAAACAGCTTGCTTGATTTGGTTGTTGCTAGCACCAAAGAAGCCATAGTAATGACAGAAGCAAGTGCTAAGGAAACTTCTGAAGAGCTGGTTTTGGAAGCGATCAAATTTGGACACGAGGCTAATCAAGAGATCATTAAACTCCAAGAAGAGCTACAGCAAGCTTATGGCAAGCCCAAGATAGAAATCAAACCCAGAGATATTGCTCCTGAACTTCTAACTCAAGTCGCTTCCATGTTTGACGGCAAACTGACTCAGGCTCTAGAGCAGCCAAGCAAATCACAACAGGAGCAAGCCTTAGCCTCACTCAAGAAAGCAGCAAAGCAAGAATTAAGCGAATCCACCTTAGAAGATGAGGGCAACTTTGTGATTGAAACTCAACTTAAGGCAGAGGTTAGGAGAATAATACTGCAGAAAAGGCAGCATATAGATAATCGCCAGGCTGATGAAATTCGTCCTATTAATAGTGAAGTGGGACTCTTGCCTTGTACCCATGGCACAGGGTTGTTTTCGCGAGGAGAAACACAAGTTTTAACCATTACTACTCTAGGGTCTATACGCCAAGAGCAGCCGCTGGATGGTCTGGGCTTGGTGGAAACCAAACGCTTTATTCATCATTATAATTTTCCTCCCTTTTCTGCTGGGGAGGTGAAACGGATAGGGACGCCAGGAAGGCGAGAAATCGGGCATGGGACCTTAGTGGAGCGAGCTATTACCCCGATACTACCCCCGGAAGAGGATTTCCCCTACACTATTCGTCTGGTCTCTGAGGTCCTTAGTTCCCACGGAAGTACATCTATGGCCAGTGCTTGCGCTTCAACCCTTTCCCTAATGGATGCCGGTGTACCTATTAAGGCACCTGTGGCTGGAATAGCCATGGGACTGGTTACAGGGAAAAATGGAGACTATGTTATCTTAACCGACATAGCAGGCATAGAAGATGCTTATGGCGATATGGATTTCAAAGTTGCTGGCACATCTCAGGGGATTACTGCTTTGCAACTTGACATCAAACTTAAAGGCGTAGATTACAAAATTTTAGGAGAGTCACTAAATAAAGCTTTCCAAGCACGCATGAAAATATTGGATAACATGCAGCAAACCATCAGCGCCAGCCGGCCTGAGCTTAGTCCCTACGCCCCCAAGATACACGAGATAACTATTGACACTGGTAAAATTGGCAGCGTTATCGGTCCAGGGGGAAAAACTATTAGGTCTATTATAGATGAGACCAAAGCAACCATAGATGTTAAGAATGATGGTACTGTAATTATTGGCTCCCCAAGTGAAGAAGCGGCTCAAAAAGCTATCAAAATGATAGAGGATTTAACACAGGAAGTGAAGCCTGGAAATATTTATACTGGAAGAGTAACTCGACTACTAAGTTTTGGCGCTATAGTAGAGATTTTGCCCGGGAAGGAAGGCCTAGTCCATATTAGCGAGCTTGCTAACTACCGTGTGCATGAAGTTGAAGACGTAGCCAAAGTAAGCGATGAAATAACGGTAAAGGTTCTTGGAATTGACAACTTGGGCAGAATAAACTTGTCGCGCAAAGCAGTATTTGAGGGACTTTCTCCCCTGCCTGGTGCTGGGGTAAAAGATACCTCAGCCGCCAAACATCAAGGACAAGAAAAATCAAACCATTCTCCCCCCCTTCATCCACATAAGGAGAATCCCTAAGCACTAAATGCAAAATCCTAAACATTTAAGGAATCTGTTTAGAGCTTGAAATTTAAGGGAGAACTATGGAACCAATAAGGGTAGTTATTAATGGCGCTTTAGGTAAGATGGGGCAAGAGGTAACCAAGGCGATAGTCCGTGAGCCTGAATTAAAGATAGTTGGTGCTGCGGAAAAAGAAGTAACTCAACAATACCTCCCTCTACCTGAGATCTCAGAATTAGTGCCATTTTCTTCTGATTTAGGCTCTCTGTTGAAGAGATGCAATCCTGATGTAGTAGTAGATTTCACTAACGCTGAAGCCTGCCTAGCTGCTGCTCGCATCGCTACTAAACAAAAAGTCAATCTGGTTATAGGTACCACAGGCCTTTCTGAGGAGGATTTGGCGGAAATTGAGCAGCTATGCCAAGCTAATGAAGTCGGAGCTGTGGTAGCTCCTAACTTTTCCCTGGGAGCATCACTCTTAATCCACTTGGCAAGATTTGCTGCTAAGTTCTTCGATCATGCTGAGATTATGGAAATGCACCATGATAAAAAAATTGATGCCCCTTCAGGAACCGCTATAGCCACAGCAAGAGCTATGTCTCAAACGCATGGTAAACCTTTTATTCACACCACAGCTGAAAAGGAAATAATCAGCAATACTAGGGGTGGACAAATGGACGGCATAGCTATTCATAGCCTCCGCTTACCAGGATTTATGGCGGGACAGGAAGTCATATTCAGCGAGGCAGGTGAGACCCTGAGCTTGCGCCATGAAGCTATAAGCCGAGAGTGCTATATGTCTGGCGTCACTTTAGCGATTAAGGAAGTGGCAAAACACAAGGGGTTAATTTATAGCCTGGATTCTTTACTTACGTTGTAGGGGAATACTATGAATGGCTTCAATGTAGCTATTGTCGGTGCCACTGGGCTTTTAGGACAAGAATTTATTAAGGTACTTGAGCAACAACGGAGTTTTCTAGTAGCTTCGATTCAGTTGCTAGACTCTAAGTATCCTGCAAGCACAAAACTCTTCTTTAACCACCGTAGAATTGAGGTTGAGGAAGCTAGACCAGAGATATTTCGTGGTGTCGATATTGCCTTTTTCTCCACTGGTGCTGAGATTAGCCGGAGATTATCACCCCTGGCTACCGAAGCTGGAGCAGTAGTCATTGATAATAGCTCTGCTTTTAGGCTGGAACCATCAGTCCCTCTAGTAGCTCCTGAGGTGAACCCGGAAGATATAAAATACCATAAAGGGATAATCGCCAATCCTAATTGCTCCGTAACCCAGTTAGTAATAGCTCTTTATCCCTTACATAAGGTTAATCCTATAAAACGAATAGTAGTCAGCACCTATCAATCAGTTTCAGACAGTGGCGACGCTGCATTAAAGGAACTAACAAGCGAGGCACAGCTAATCTTAGAAGGACGTCATGTTTGTCCTCACGTTTTTTCTCATCAAATAGCCTTCAATTTGTTGCCGGAAATTGATGTCTTTTTGGATAATGGATATACTAAGGAAGAACAAAGTTTAGTAGAAGAAACGCGAAAAGTAATGCATGCCAAGGACATAGCTATTTCGGCCACCTGTGTCAGAGTTCCTGTTTATTTTGGACATAGCGAAGCAGTGAATGTGGAATTTAGCTCACATATCACTCCAGACGAGGCAAGAAAAATCCTAGCTCAAGCACCTGGGATAAGAATCCTCGATGATCCCAGTGTTAGTATCTATCCTCAGCCTTGGGCCTCTAGTGGGTCAGATCATATATTTGTGGGCAGAATCAGGAAAGACGTTTCTCACCCCAATGGGTTAGTTATGTGGATAGTAGCTGATAATCTGCGTAAGGGAGCGGCGTTAAACGCTATGCAGATTGCCGAGGAAGGGATAAGAATGGGATGGATAAGCTCCAACAGAAAACTGAGACTTTCACTCACTAGTTCACCATCCAACGAAGGACAAAGAGTTTGAGATGAACAAACTAGGCCGCCTATTAACAGCTATGGTTACGCCTTTCACCACTGAGGGCGAGATTGATTACCACCAAGCTAAGAACTTGGCCTTATCTTTGCTGAATTCTGGCAGCGATGGGCTAGTAGTTTCCGGCACTACTGGGGAATCCCCTACCCTTAGGCATGAAGAAAAATTACAACTCTTCTCTGAAATCAAGTCAGCAATAGCTAACCGTGGAACATTAGTAGCCGGGACAGGCAACTATAACACTAGAGAAAGCCAAGAACTAACTAAAGAGGCAGAGAAACTTGGTGCTGATGCTTGCCTCTTAGTAGTCCCTTATTACAATCGCCCAACCCAGCAAGGCTTATTTGAGCATTTTAAGGCTATTGCTGAGGCTACTACCTTACCCTGCATCATTTACAATGTGCCATCACGCACGGTTACTAATATCGCTGCCGATACAGTAATCAAGCTGAGCCAAGTGGATAATATCGTTGCCATAAAGGAAGCTAGTGCTAACCTCGCTCAGATAGCCAAGATTATACAAGGAACCAGTGACGACTTCCTGGTTTATAGTGGCAACGATGGTGATACCTTGCCTATGCTTGCTTTGGGTGGGTACGGTGTGGTCAGTGTGGCCTCTCATCTAATAGGAATTCAAATAAAAGATATGATAGAGAAATTCCTTAACCACGAAAACCAGAAGGCAGCCAACATTCATCGTCATTTACTGCCCTTGATAGATGCTTTGTTCGTTATCCCCAACCCCATGCCTATTAAATATGCTCTAAATTATCTAGGTTTTAGGGTAGGCAAGCCTCGTCTACCATTAATAGAGCCTGACAAAAAATCAGCTGAGCTTATCCGAGCAACGCTAAGAAACTATAAGATTGACCTGCCTATTCCAAGCAAAGCTAGCTAGAAGTAATTGGTCTTACCATTATCATTTGCTCCCGCTCTGGGCCTGTCGAAACAAAATTAATAGGGCAGGAGAGTAGCTGTTTAAGCCTAGTTATGTAATGGCGAGCCTCGGATGGTAGCTTGTTAAGGCTGCGAATTCCACTTATTGGCCCTTGCCAGCCAGGTAATTCTTCATACATGGGTTGGCATCTCTCTAGAATGCTTGAATCACTGGGAAAGGAATTTAAAATCTTGTCATCAAATTTGTAAGCAGTGCATATTTTAATTGAGGGGAAGCCATCGAAAACATCAAGGTGGGTTAAAGCTATATCACTAAAGCCACTTATTTGACTGCTGAAACGACCAGCTACAGCATCAAACCAACCACAGCGTCGTGGTCTCCCTGTAGTAGCACCATATTCGTGAGCCCTTTCCCGTATCAAATTACCAACTTCATCCTTTAGCTCAGTGGGCATAGGCCCACTGCCAACCCTGGTAATATAAGCTTTGAATACACCAATGATGCGCTCCATTGCCCTAGGGCTGACGCCTGCTCCAATAACTCCTGCCCCAGCTAATGGCGAAGAGGAGGTTACGTAAGGATAGGTGCCAAAGTCAGGATCAAGCAAAGCCCCTTGAGCTCCTTCTAATAAGATTAACTCCTTCTTCATTAATGCTTGGTGAATCACAGTGCTAGTTTCCCGAATGAAAGGAGCTAATTGCTCTCCATAATGACAATATTGCTCATAGATTTCTTCCAATGGCAGAGGTGAAGCTTGGTATACCTTTGTCAAAATAGCATTTTTGAGTTCAAGAGCTGACTTTAGGCGGCTAAAAAATATATCTTTATTTAATAAATCTCCAGCACGGATCCCTAAACGAGCCGCTTTATCAGCAAATACAGGGCCAATCCCTCTGCGTGTGGTTCCTAAAGCTCCTTTACTGCGTCTTTCCTCTTCCAGCCCATCGAGAAGTGTATGATAAGGCATAATTATGTGGGCACGATTACTGATAAAGAGGCGACTTACATTCACACCGCGATTTTGGAGACCGTCTATTTCTTTAAGAAGCACTGCTGGGTTAATAGCTACGCCATTGCCTATAATACAAGTTATCTGGGGGTAAAAGATGCCTGAAGGTATAAGATGTAGCCGAAATTCACCATAGGGATTAATCACTGTATGACCAGCGTTATCCCCTCCCGAAAAACGAACCACTATCTTCGCTTTCTCAGCCAAGAGGTCAATCACTCTTCCTTTACCTTCATCACCCCATTGACCTCCTACAATAGCCATAACCGCCATTTAGCCACCCCCAATCTTTGCTTGCTTCCGTAAGTAAAACAGCCTTTGCGCTACAGTAATATAAACAAAGACAAGCAAAATCCATAATGCAATAACTACAGGTGGAATTACAAAATTTATACGACTTACCAGTAAACCCACAGCTAATACTATAACCCGTTCAGCTCTGGTAAACAAGCCAACCTGGCATTGCAACCCAAGTCCCTCTGCTCTAGCCCTTATATAGCTAACAAGAAAGGAGCCAATTAAGACAGCAAAAATAAGCAAAATTTCCACCTTGGCCCCCCTTGGTATATACCAAATCAGGAGACCACAAAGTATTGCTGCCTCAGAAACGCGGTCAACAGTAGAATCCAAAATAGCACCAAACTTCGTAGCTTGTTTAGCAAAGCGAGCCAATGCTCCATCGAGGAGATCAAACAGCCCAGAGACTAAAACCAAAACGCCGCCAAGGAAAAAATAGTTGAGAGCAATAAGGTAAGCTGCACCGATATTTATTACTAACCCTATCAAAGTCAGGGTATTAGGCTTCAGCCTGCTTCTACTTAAAATTCTAACTATAGGATTAGCAATGCGGGAGGCCATATTCTTCCGCATCTCTACTAAATTTGTCATTTGGCTCCCTTTCATAGAACCTATTTTCCTTACACAAAGTCAACCCCCTCTTGAATATCATCTTCATTCTACTCAGCAATTTCACAAACCCTTATTGCTTCCAATGGGGATTGCCCTCCCCTCAAGAGAACCAAGGGAAAGGTTAGCTACTGGGATATCCTTAGATACCAATACTGCAGGACAACGAAAATGAATGTTTGACATGAAGAGGGAGATCTGAATCAACTTGTTACCTTTCTAGACTATTCAAACCTTATTATACACCTAGGCCTACCTCTGCCTCTCTATAAATTTCGAGAGTCTTCTCTGCTGCCCTTTCCCAAGAGAACTTGGCAGCTTGTTCCATCCCTTTTTTGATAAGACTTTCCTTGAGCTCTTGGTCAGTGAGAACTTCCTCTAAAGCAGATGCTAAGCCCTTAACGTCATAGGGAGAAAGCTTGATTGCTGCGTCACCTACCACCTCTGGCAATGAGGAGCTATCGGATGTTACCACAGGACAGCCGCAAGCCATTGCCTCCAGGGGAGGAAAGCCAAAACCTTCATATAAAGAGGGGAAAGCAGAGCACTCAGCACCGCAGTAATAGGCTCTCAAATCCTCCGCCGAAATAACTTCAGTGAATATTACCTCTCCCATCAGATCTAAGGAATTTATAACCTGCGTAGTCTGTCCCCTATAATTTGCTTCTGCCCCACCAGCTTTGCCTACTTTGACCACTTTTAAATCCTTAAACTGTGCCTGCTT
>CAZQBR010000022.1:0-4178 GCA_964591975.1 uncultured Dehalococcoidales bacterium | reverse complement strand
TGAATATATGTTCCGTATCCCTTAAGGTCAAGGTACCTGATAATGTCGTGGACGGTGATGATATAGGACATCTTGAGGAAGTTTCCATATCGTCCCAGGTGCTGGTTTGGCAAATGGACTATCCTATCTAATTTGTTAAGTGTCCTCATAAAATTCCAGTCTTCCGGGATAGCCCTTAACGCCTTTATTGATAACCAGGAGATATTGAACCTCTCACGGATTTGCTGATAAATGCCTGTGTAAAACTTGGGGACATCTAGCCTCTCAGCAAGTTTCTGGGAATAGAGATCCATTGCACCCAAACCCAATGTTACCACTAAGGTTACCATCTCAATTCAGCAAAACTTATCAGATTTATTAAGCGAGGTAGCGTAACAATCCATTACCCGCTGAGCCATATCCTTCCAGCTATGTCGCCTGCCTTGACCCTCTTTTTAGCCTCTATCACCTGGCGTAAGTGTGAGATAAGAATAACCATAAGAGCACACTAAGCCAACCTCCACACTGTTAGCGTTGTTATTTTGAGGAGCGGGTCAGCCTTTAATCTCGGCTAATTGTGGTTCAGGCAATGAAACCGGGCCTTCTTGTTCTTCTTCCTTAATGAATGCCTCGGTCTTCAGGCGAGCTTCGTCGTCAGAATATTGAATTGGCGGCGATTTCATGAAATAAGCAGCGGGGGCCACGATAGTCCCACTCAGGCCCCTGTCTAAAGCCAATTTAGAGCACCTTATAGCATCAATAACCACCCCGGCTGAGTTGGGGCTATCCCACACTTCCATCTTCAGTTCCAAATTCAGTGGGACATCGCCAAAGGTACGGCCTTCCATTTTTATATGACAGAATTTGCGGTCAGCTAGCCAGGGCACATAGTCGCTGGGACCAACATGGATGTTATCAGACCCAATGTCATAGTCAAGCTGGGAAATGACAGAGTTAGTCTTGGAAATCTTCTTAGACTCCAAACGCTCCCGTTCCAGCATATTATAGAAATCAGTATTACCACCGAAGTTAAGCTGATAGGTTCGTTCCAATTTAACGCCACGGTCACGAAAAAGCCTAGTTAGTACCCGATGGGTAATGGTCGCGCCAACTTGAGACTTAATGTCATCGCCGATAACAGGCAATCCTCTCTCGGCAAAGCGATCCTGCCAATAGGGTTCACGAGCGATAAAAACCGGCATGCAATTAATGAAACCACAGCCGGCAGCCAATACCAGCTCCACATACCACTTAGTTGCTTCTTCGCTACCTACAGGCAAATAATTGAGTACTACATCTGTTTTAGTTTCCTTAAGTATATTCACCACATCAGCAGTTGGCCCTGGTGCCTTAGTAATAATTTGAGAGAGATACTTGCCCAGACCATCATGGGTCATGCCTCGCTCCACTCGGACGCCCATCTCAGGCACATCACAAAACTTGATGGTGTTATTAGGCAGGGTGAAGATAGCTTCAGCTAAATCCTTGCCCACTTTATTTTTGTCAATATCAAATGCAGCCACGAAGTTAATATCAGCTATGTGATAGCCCCCAAGATTGACATGCATTAAACCGGGGACAAATTCATCCTCCTCAGCATCTTTATAGTAGTGAACTCCCTGAACTAATGAAGAGGCACAATTACCAACACCTATGATGGCTACATTTATTGTTCCCATGGTCTATACTTCCTTCCTTCTCAACTAATCTATACTTAAAACTTAAGATACCCCATCATACATAGTAATGTCAACATCTTGGAATAAAGGGGTACCTCAGCTTATAATAGCTTCAGCTTCCTTAAGATAGGCTCGATAACAGGCTATGAAGTCGAAACAAATTTTTGGTCTTAACCCCAATGTGTTTTTTCTAGGGCTGGTTAGCTTTCTCACCAATGTGAGCAGTGAAATGATTTTTACCCTCCTTCCGCGATAGAGCTTAACACATCTTTTCGCCACCATCACTTCCCTCAACTAGAAAAGTCATGGCGATGTTCCCTTAGGGGCACGTAACAAATCGGATATTGACATGCTGTATGGTGAGAATTAAGATATGTTATACTTTCATAATGTAGGAACGTCTCGGATTGGGGGGCATAATATGAGTGAACAGTTTGATGAGTATGTAGACCAATACACGCTTGGGGGAGGGGTTTATGGTATTTCTGTGAATTTTAGGAGAACAAGTCCAAAGCCATTTGCTCCTGGAAGTAGTCCTGAAATAGCGGAAGTTGGGACAGTCCGTATGAGTTTGGAACACTTTAAGGTAATGGCTTTTCTAATGAAAAGACAAGTGGATGATATTGAAAGACAATTTGGCGTAGAAATCCCCATACCAATGCGACTTATGAACGAACTCAAAATTGCACCAGAAGATTGGAGTAAATTCTGGCAACGTGAATGATGAAATGGACAGTTTGGCTAACCCAATTCCTACAATCCAATCTGCCAAACACAACAAAATGCTTGGTATTAGTTACCATGCATTACGCAAAATGATTCAGCGTAATATTGAGGTTCAACATATTGAGCAGACATTAAATTGGTCAGAGGCCGAAATAGTAGAGAATTATGAGCGAGGTGGGCGCCCTTTCCCTTCGTGCCTTATTTTAGGGAAGGATACAGACCATAGGTATTTACATGTATTAGTTACATATCCTACAGCCGAAGTCGTTACAACATATGAACCTACTATGCCAAAATGGATTAACCCTCGACAAAGGAGCAAAGAGTGAATTGCGTTTATTGTGGGCAAGAAATGATTCAGGGCTTTACCACTTTTACCGTTGTAAAACAGGGGGCAGTTTATATCACCAATGATGTTCCTTGCTGGCGATGTCCAGTTTGTGAACATGCTACTTTCACTCAAGATGTAGCTAAACAGCTCGAAAAATATTCTTCTGGTAGGTGTCTGGCGAGTAAGTCCTATAAAGCTTGGGTCTACAAATGGGGTGACCCCACTGTGCAAATCCCCACCATTCAAAGACCCTCTTCTACTCAGGACATTGACTTTGCACATGATAACAATGAAAGCAGGGATGTGCCAATTTCGACTAGAGCATAAGGCGAGTATGTCAGGCAAGAAACATAAGCCAACCAGCGAGAAAAAACTTGAGGACTATAATCCTGGCACCACCCAGGCTCAAGTCCTCAAAGTATTAAGGAAGGTTGCGAGGGCTAGGCCTTCTCAATGACTTGATTTATCATTGTTAAGAACATTGGTTGTTCATCATTCCTGTGGCTATAGCGGAAGCTGTATTCGTCGGCGTACTCTTGCAGATGTTGGGACGTTACGTGGTGATATGTTCCATCAATACTTCTCTTTAGTTGACTCCAGAAACCCTCAACGCTATTAGTATGAATGTCTTTGCCACTGACGTAGACTTTCTTGGAATGAGCAACGGTCTGATGTTTGAAACCAAGCTTGGTAAGAGATTGATAGCTTAGCAAATCGTCGGCATAAACATCAGCACACCTTATTACATGTGCCTCAATATGTGGAATTAGTGTTTTGGCTTTTACGTCAGGGACTACAATAGCTCTTGCTCTGCCATTCCGTTCGACGATATCTAGCACAACGGATTTGTTTTCAGAGCCTCTGCCACGTTTACCCTGTTTCCTACCACCAATGTAGGTTTCGTCAATCTCTACCTTGCCTAGAAACTTTATCTCGTTGCCATCAGTTAAGATTGACCTGATTTGCTTCCACATCCTGTAACCAGTCTTGATGGTAACGCCTAAGTCACGGCTTAGTTGGCGTGACGAAATACCACACCTGGTAGCAGTCATTATTGTTATGGCTTTGAACCATAATCTTAGGTGGTCAAATTTAGTGTCCTGAAAGATGGTGCCAGCCATAGGGTAAACGTGATTGCCACAGAACTCACAGGAATAGCAAGGTCTATTCTTAACACGATAATGAGTAGTCACCCTGTTGCAGTTTGGGCATTTCACGCCTTTAGGCCAGCGTGCCTTGAATAGCCAATCAAGACAAGCATCATCATTCGGGAAGTCTTTTTCGAAGTCTTTTGTGCCATACTTTTTCATCTCACACCACCTGTTTGGGCGGGGGTAGCCAAACCCCGATTACAGGTCTGCCATCCGCACGGGACGGTGAGGATTTGGGCAATGCTTACACCCAGCAGACTTTACCGTGACTACCCCCATACTCATACTTTTAGTATAGCACAAAATTATCCG
>CAZQBR010000021.1:2435-15535 GCA_964591975.1 uncultured Dehalococcoidales bacterium | reverse complement strand
CCGTAGATGGAGTACATAGCGGAGACCAGGGATATGGCGATGAAACCGATTATTAAGGCGATAATTACGGTCGTAGCTGGAGTAATAACGGCAACGAGAGCTTTAGTTTTATCATCCGCCTCAGTTTCGTAGCTTTGGGCTACAGTGGTTAGTGCGCTATCCAGGTTACCCGTGCTCTCACCCACAGCGGTCATCTGTACCATAAGCGGCATGAAAAGCTTATTCTTAGCCATGGGGCCAGATAAGCCAGCACCGGCAATCATGTCTTGTTGAACCTCAGTCAATGCCATTTCCATAGCTTTGTTCTTAGTGCCCTGAATAATCAGGACCATTGCCTCGGGCAACGGTAAACCGCTGCTAAATAACAATGCCAGGCTCCGGCAACACCGGGAAAGCTCATTGAGAAGGTTGATACGGCCGAAGCGGGGCAAAGTTAGCATTAGCTTACCCCACTGATATCTCCCTGCTGGCGTCTTGGCATAGACATATCCTGCAACCATGAGAGCCACTATTCCCAGCAGGATCCAGAGGCCATAACTCCGCAACCAATCAGTGACGGCGATAAGCGCTCTGGTCGTTGCAGGCAACTCGACGTTAAAAGATGCATAAAAGCTGGTGAAGGCAGGAAAAACGAAACCCACCATTACCCCGATGACTCCGATAGTAAGGACAAAAAGGATAACGGGGTAAATTAAGGCGTTCTTTACTTTTTTTTGCGTGGTAACGCTCCTTTCCATGTAGTCAGCGGCTCGCCTTAATACCACTTCTAGATTCCCTGTTTTTTCCCCCACCGCTGCCAGCCGATGATACGTCTGGGGAAAGGTACGGGGATGCTTGCTCAGAGCTTGAGAGAGGGGGCTGCCATTACGGATATCATTAACCACATCAGCAATTGTCCTCTTCAAGCTGCGGTTGGTTACCTGGGCCTGCAATAGCTCTAGCGAAGCGACGATATCGATGCCTGATTCCAGCAACAAAGCTAATTGGCGAGTGAACATTATCACTTCCATTGGGTTTATCTGGGAGAAGCGGATAGCTAAGTTCTCACTTTTGAAAAATGGCGTGACTTCTTTGAGGCTGAGTACCTTGCAGCCACTGTAAGCCAGCATATCGGTGGCGGCTTCCTCACTGGAAGCGGAAAGCTTGCCTTTCACTATTCTGTTATCCTCGGTGTAGCCTGTATATTGATAATCCATGATAACTTCAATCCCTAATATTTAAGCTCTAAGTCCTAAACAATATCAAAGGTCAAAGATAAAAAATCAAAATTACAATTCAAAATGCCAAAATACTTCATTTTCTTCCTTTCAAGGTCAGAACACTGGTGGCAAGTATATTGGCAATCTCTGTGGTCTCTTTTAGGAGTCTATTAACAGTCTCTTTATCGCCTCGGCTGGAATCTCTGAGCAATCCTAACCAGAACTTGCACTCGTTTGCCGATTTCAACGCATAATTGAAGAAATTGGTATAGTCTTTCCTTGAGGAAGCTGCCTGAGCCTCAATCACATTAGCACCAATGCTGGTAGTGCTCCGCAACAACTGGTCGCTGATAATCCTCGAAGTTTGTTCCATTGGCAATTGCTCCATGAATGCTATTACATCCAATGCAAGTTTGTACACGCGACTTTTGAATTCATCTTTGAATTTTGCCCTGTCATTTTGCATTTTGATTTTTGCAATTTAATTTTCATTTAGAATTTCGTGCTTAAGGTTTATCATTTCACTCACAGTGTAACTTTGTTTATCATGCTACACTGTAGAGTAAGCGTTACGCAGGACTTCGGATGGGGTAGTAATGCCGGCCTTTACTTTGAGCATGCCGTCCTTAATTAAGGGCACCATTCCCTCCTCAATCGCCTGCTGTCGAATCTCAGTAGTGCTGGCATGGTTAAGTATTTGCATCCTTATCTTGTCGCTGATGGGCAAAATTTCGAAAATTCCTGTTCTTCCCCGATATCCAGTATAGCTACACAGCTCACAGTCAGTGCCGTAGAGAAACTCAGTCCGTTGTTCTCCTATTTCATTGGCATAAGCTAATTGCTCTATTATGGGAGCTTCCTTATTGGTGGAGCAATTGGGACAGATATGGCGCACCATACGCTGAGCTATCACGCCGATAACTGCCGACGATACCAGGAAGGGTTCTATACCCAGGTCGAGGAGGCGGAAGATAACGCCCGTAGCGTCATTGGCATGGATGGAAGAGAGGACCAAATGGCCTGTCAAAGCTGATTGAACAGCTATCCTGGCAGTCTCAGCATCGCGAATTTCACCTACCAGTATGACATCGGGGTCGAGACGCAATATGCTACGTAGCCCGCTGGCAAAGGTAAGTCCTGCCCTGGGATTGACCTGAATCTGATTCATATTGGCGAAGCGATACTCCACGGGGTCCTCAATGGTGATTATGTTTCGAGATATCTTATCCAGCTTGTTTACTGAGGCGTAAAGGGTAGTGGTTTTGCCTGCTCCTGTGGGACCACTAATTAGAATCATGCCAAAGGGAACTTTGAGCATATCTTCATACCTAGCTAAAGCTCCGGGGGAAAACCCTAACTCCGCCAGGTCCATAATTGCTAATGACTTATCCAGAAGGCGTAACACTGTGGTTTCACCACGCACAGTGGGTGAGGTGGCTACACGAATGTCTAAGGGCCTGCCTTTAGATTCAATGGAAAACTGCCCATCCTGAGGGCGAAGATGGTCGGCAATATTCATATCAGCCATTATCTTCACTCGGGAGGTAAGGGGGAGATGTATTTTTAGGGGAAGGGACATAACATCCTGAAGGGCACCGTCAATGCGATAACGGATTCTTAATTTATCTTCCTCGGGCTCAAGATGAACATCAGAGGCTCTGGCTTTGCTTGCCTCATCTATTATGATACGCAAAGCGCTAGCTACTGGAGCATCCTCACTAGCTTCGATTAGTGTTTGTGCATCACCTGTCTCTGTGCCCTGAATGCGAGATATTTGTTCTTCAATTTGCCCAAAGCCTTTATAGTTGAAGTCAATGGCTTCCCGAATTTGTTTTTTACTAGCAGCTATGGGTTCTATTCTCATGCGGCTCTGCAATGCCAAAGCTTCCAGAGCAAAGATGTCAGCAGGGTCTGCCATAGCTACCTGTAAAGCGTTGTTCATAGTAGCTATTGGCATAGCATTAAATCTTCTTGCCATAACTTCAGGAATTAACTGTAAGGCTTCAGGTTGGGACCTGCGCCTGAGCAGTTTTTCCTCAGGCACCTTAGCTAACACTTTCTCAACGGCGTTTTGAAGGCTAAACGCTTCGGGCTTGTCGGAGGCTTCAACAATTCCTTTCTTGGGAACCTCCTCTTTGACGGATGTCTTCTCCTTTTGACTGCCAAGTCTGAGTATCTTTATCCTCTGATGGGAGGCAAGTTGCCCTGCTTCTTTGGTAAATTCACCTGAGATAAGCATGACCTTGTTGTAGATTCCAGTATCATAAGTTTTGGTGTCGAACAGGGATACCTGGTTCAGGCTCAATTCGTTACTGCTTATTATATCTATACCTAGCTTGTGTGCTATGAAGCCATCATCCAGGGAAGCCAGAATGTCGAAAACATATTCAGCTCCTGATTTTCCTGTAACCTTAACGGTCTCCTCAACGTTATAGCCAGACTTAGCTAAAGATTCCAGAAATTTGGCCTTTGTTTGCCAGTTGAATGGGCCTTCTTTAGCTGGAGAGGTGGGTGATGGTGAGGCTAAGAGGGTCTTCAGGCTTTCCTCGTCGAAGACTCTTATTCGCTGTCCCTTGGCGAAGCGAGTGGCCACGGAATCAAGTTTGGGGAGTGCTATGAGAGCCTTATTTTGAATGCCACAATCGTAGCATTTGTCATCAAAAGCGAAGACTTCCCCCAAACTTATTTCCTGATTATCGTCAGGCGCAATAATGCCTACAGCGATAGTATAGGTGATAAAATCATGGCTTCTGCGCGCCAAAATGCCAAAGCTATGCTCAGCCCCAGATTTGCCTTTAGCAGTGGCATTTTGTTCCACTTCGTAGCGCTGGCTCTCAAGCCGCTGAACAAGCTGGCTTCTGAGTCTCTTTATTTGGCTTTCCCTTGCTGACATTGCTACTTTCATAATCTAGTATCAATATAAACATAATCAACCAAGTTGTCAATGAATAGTTAGTACTAGGTAGCTAACAGCTATAGATGGCTGAAGCTCCTACGTCTGCAAAGTCTGCCAACCATCTGTTATAATGGCAGCAAATCAATCGCAGGATAGCTTATTTCAGCGTTAAGGGAGGCTTAGTTCATGAACGATGAATCTGGCAGCAAAAATGTAGAGAGCTTGGAGGAGTTGAAGGAGAAACGAGAGCATATTTTGCAAATGGGGGGCCCCAAAGCGATTGAAGAACGCCATAAAAAGGGGCAAATGTCAGCCAGGGAGAGGATAGACTATTTCTTCGACCCCGGCACCTTCACCGAGATAGGATTATTCGTTAAGCACAGAACAAGCGCTTTTGGCATGGATGGGAGAGAGGTACCTGCTGAAGGAGTTATTACCGGCTTTGGCAGGGTAAATGGCAGACGGGTTGTGGTCGCTGCTGAAGACTTTACTGCTATGGTTGGCAGTTATGGCGAATACCATGGCAAGAAATTCGTTCGAGCTATTGAATTTGCCAAAGAGCAGGGATGGCCCTTCATAGGCATGAATGATTCTGGTGGAGCTCGACTTCAAGAAGGAATGGATTGTCTGGAAGCCTACGGGTGGTTATTTAGGTCTCAGATATTAGCCTCAGGCATAATCCCTCAAATAGCTTTGCTACTGGGTCCCTGCTTGGGGGGGCAGGCATACCACCCTATAATGCAGGATTTCCTCATTCAAACCAGGCATACTAGCTTTATGGGAATTGCTGGTCCCGCCTTTGTCAAAACACAAACCGGGGAGGAAATCAGCCTTGAGGAATTGTCAGGATACAAAGCACATGCTGTCAAGTCAGGCCAGACACATGTAGTAGCTGAGGATGATAAGGATGCCATAGATAAAGCAAAAGAGCTCTTGTCTTTCTTTCCCTCCAATAACAAAGAGAAACCACCTCGCATTGAAACTAAGGATGACCCAGAAAGGATTAGCCCCGACTTAAATACCCTGGTCCCCGAGGAGCAATATCGCCCCTTTAACATGCATGAGGTAATCAAAAGGATAGTGGACGATGGCTATTTCTTTGAGACCATGGGACTTTATGCCAGGAATATGATAACAGGTTTTGCCCGTTTTAATGGGCGTCCCGTGGGCGTGATAGCTAACCAGCCAATGTGGGCGGCAGGAAGTATAGATGTTGATGCCGCAGATAAAGGAGCCAGGTTTATTAGGTTCTGTGATTTATTCAATATCCCTCTGGTTAGTTTCCAGGATTGCCCTGGTTACATGATAGGTTCCCAGCAGGATTGGAAGGGCATCTTGCGGCATGGCGCTAAGCTGCTCTTTGCCTGGGCCGATGCTACCGTGCCCCTGATTTCAATCATGGTGAGGAAATCATATGCTGGAGCTCACTATGGGATGCTGGATAAGTCCATCGGCGCTGATTTTGTCTTCGCCTGGCCAATTGCTCGCATAACTATTGTTGGTGCTGAAACTGCAGCTAGCGTCATCTTTGCCAGGGAGATAAAGGGGGCGGAGAATCCCAAAGAGGTAAGAGCAAAGAGAATAAACGAATACCGGGAGCTTTATGAAAACCCCTATCGTGGTGCCGAGCGAGGCTACATTGATGATGTAATTATGCCTCAGGATACTAGAAAAATGATAAATAGAGCATTGGACGTTTTGGAAAATAAAACTGTGGTCAGACCGTGGAGGAAATATTCTAATATCAACCTTTAATTGAGGAGAGAGGCAATGGATTTTAGTTTTACCGAAGAGCAAAACAAATTTAGACAGGAAATTCGCGGCTTTTTAGAAACAGAGATAGGGCAAGGGCTCTGGGAGCCAACTTGCGATGCCTGGATTCAGACTTATAACCCAGAGTTTACCAAAAGGGTGGCGCAGAGGGGTTGGATTGGCATAACCTGGCCGAAAGAATATGGTGGGCAGGAGCGCAGCTATATAGACAGGCTTATCCTTACTGAGGAGATGCTGCGCTATGGGGCACCAGCAGCCTGCCACTGGTTTGCCGACCGCCAGATAGGTGGCTCCATCGTCACTTTTGGCACTGAGGAACAAAAGAAAGAGTTATTACCCGAGATTTTGAGGGGAGAGGCTTATATTGGTTTGGGGATGAGCGAGACTGAGGCTGGCTGTGATTTAGCATCACTTCAAACCAAAGCTGTTGAGGATGGAGATGAGTATGTCATTGATGGACAGAAGACATGGACCAGTGGAGGCTCGTTTGTAAATTATTTTTACCTATTAGCCAGAACAGACCCACAGGCACCAAAGCATAGGGGTATTAGTGAATTCATCATCCCGGCAAATTTGCCTGGAATTAACCGTATCCCTATGATAGATATTACTGGTACCGACGCCTGGAATGATGTCTTCTATGATGGAGTGCGTGTCCCTAAGGGGTGTCTGATAGGAGAGAAAAACCGTGGTTTTCTCCAAGCCCTTCACCAGCTTGATTATGAGAGAAGTGGGATGGAGCGTCTTATGGGTAACTATTCCCTCTTTGAAGCTCTACTCCATTTCGTCAAGGAAACTAAGTGTAATGGGAAACCTTTGTCTCAGGATACTTTAATTCGCAATAAGCTGGCACAGCTTCAGATTGAATTTGAGGTCGGGCGCCTATTAATTTACAGGGTGGCTTTGGTTATGGATGAAGGACGCGCCCCTAACAAAGAAGCTGCGATGTCCAAGGCATATGCCACCGCTTTTGAGCAACGTTTGGCTAACACATCTATGGAGATTCTGGGTCCCTATGGGCAACTGGTAGCTGGCTCTAAATATGCACCAATTGCAGGTTTGGCAGCCCATTCATACTTGGGCTCCAAGGGTTATAGTTTGCAAGCTGGGAGTTCAGAAATCTTAAAGAATATCCTGGCCTCACGCGGATTGGGTTTGCCTAGCCAATGAGGTATCACCCTGAGCTAAAGCCCTGAACGAAGTGAAGGGATTGGCGAAGTATCCCGAGGCTTCACAGATTCTTCGCCTGCGGTTCAATGATATTCGGGGTGTTTGAATAATAGGAGGACAACGATGAATTTAACTCTTTCTGAAGAACAGGAGATGCTAAAGAAGGCAGTTCGTGACTTTTTAACCGATAAATGCCCTAAAGAAGTAACTAAAGAGATGGAGGAGAGTGAGAAAGGCTACTCAGCAGAGTTGTGGCAAGAAATGTCAGAGCTAGGCTGGATGGGATTGGCGTTTCCGGAAAAGTATGGTGGCAGCAGTATGAATTTCTTCGACTTATCAATATTGCTAGAGGAAATGGGACGTGCTTGCTTACCTGGACCCTTTTTCCCTACAGTAGTTCTTGGCGCTTTGCCCATCTTGGACCTTGGCAGCGAGGAGCAAAAACAGGAATATCTGCCCAAAATAGCTAGTGGTGAGGCAATTTTCACCTTAGCTTTAATTGAGCCCAGTGCCAGGTATGATGCTGCCTCGATTGCAGTCAAGGCTAGTCCTGACAATAGTGATTATGTTATCAATGGCACTAAGATGTTTGTTCCCGATGCGCATATTGCTGACTATCTGCTATGCATAGCCAGAACCAAGGAGCAGGCAGAACCTGAAGGCGGAATTACGATATTCTTGGTGGATGCCAAGAGTCCAGGTATAAGCCATACTGTTCTAAAGACTATTGCCGGCGATAAGCTATGCGAGGTTGTTTTTGACCAAGTGCGAGTACCTGGAGGTAATATTTTAGGACGGCTAGACCAGGGATGGAACGATGTGCAAAAGATAGTAGAGCGAGCAGCAGTGGCAAAATGCTGCGAGATGGTTGGTAGTATTCAACGAGTGTTGGAGATAACCGTCGATTATGCCAAGGAAAGGAAGCAATTTGGTCGCCCTATTGGTAGCTTCCAAATTATACAGCACTACTGTGCCGATATGGCAACTGATGTTGATGGTGCCAGATTTAGCACCTATCAAGCAGCCTGGATGTTAAGCGAAGGGCTTCCTTGTGCCAAAGAAGCAGCTGTAGCCAAGGCATGGACGGGTGAAGCTTCCCAGCGTGTTATCGCCTTGGCACATCAAATTCATGGTGCCATTGGCGTTACTATGGAACACGACTTGCAACTTTACACTCGACGGGCTAAAGCTGGCGAGCTTTCCTTTGGCGATGCCAATTTCTACCGGGAAATAGTAGCCAGGGAGATGGGGTTAACCAGCTAGGCTTTGTCCTTGAGGTCTCAAGCCCGAAGGGTTATCCAGTTTTGTTTCTAATGCTTTTTGCCTTAACGCTATTGTTAAATCTCCTCGGGTTCTTTCTATGATGCCACGTATGGCATCTGTCGTTCGCCTTAAGCCATGGGTGATTAATTCCACAAAGTCCATGGTCATCAAGATTCCGTAAATGCCGTCCATTGTAGCTAGTAGTTCCTCACAACGAGAAAAGTCTCCTTGCCTTAGATTATCCAGTATGTAGCGTCTAAGCTCACCCACGGATTCACCTAGCCCATTAAGGTAGGCAGCATAATCTACCCCCAGTGTTTCAGGCCTCGGCAGCTCCTCTCCGGCAGTTAAGGCCAGTGTTATACATCCTTCAGCAAACTCTTTTTGAGCATCGTGAATAAAACCCGAGTGAAGCAACCCACCATGCCTATCGAGGTTATGGTTCATATCTTGAATCAATTTTTGCGCTGAACTGAGAAGTTGCCTAGCCTTGTCCTGCTCTCGACGATGTGTAGCACGTATGGCGTTAGCGCTATGACGTATTATTTGACGGCAACTACGCAAGGCTTTCTCCCGTGCTTCATCTTCAGCTTCGAAGTAGGGGCGGAGCTCCGTAGCAATAAGCTCTAAATCTTCTATTTGCTTTGACATTTCATCTCGCTTAGTAATCCTCCTGTTATTCTGAGATCTTCGCCTTTTGTTATTCTAAGGGAGTAAAACGACCGAAGAATCTGCTCCTCAGTTTCTTCAGAGCTTTGGCTCACCAGGATAAACTCGGCGAAGGATTTCTCTAAGCGTTTTGGTATTTCCCCCTTATTAATTCTATCTTTGTGATTAATTGCTGTGCCGCTCCTCTGACATCTTCATGCCCCAGTATAGCATTAGTTACAGCTATAGAATCAGCGCCAGCAGCCAAAACCTGTTCAATGTTACTTTGGCTGATGCCACCAATAGCTACTAAGGGAGCAGATACTGCCTGTTTGACTTCCTTGAGCCTATCTATCCCCACTAGAGTAGCCTCCTTTTTAGTTGTTGTCGGAAATATAGAGCCCACAGCAATATAATCCGCTCCTTCATTTTGCGCCTTTATTGCCTGAGACACCGTGCTAATAGAACAGCCAATTATTCTATCTATGGGCAATTCCTTTCGGATGGCAGGCAAGGGCAAATCTCTTTGGCCAATGTGCAGCCCGTCGGCATCAACAGCCAATGCCAGGTCAAGATGATCATTTATTATAAATAGCACACCTGATTCAACGCAAAGGTTTCTAAGTTTTTGGGCTATAGGCAGCAACTCTGCTTTGCTGCCTTGTTTATCACGAAGCTGGATTATCTTGGCCCCTCCACTGATAATTTGGCTAGCAACATCCAGTTCGTTCCTGCCAGCCAAGACTTGCCTATCCAGAATAGCGTAAAGTCCTGTTAGCCATTTTATTTTGTCTTGACGTAATATTCTGGAAACCAATTCTTTCTCTAAGGCATAAAGGGTGAATCTTGCTTGCCCAAATTTGGCTGAATCCAGCATTGAACTTATCTCTGGCAATTTAGCTAGCTCCTCTACCACACGCAGAGATTCCTCTACTCTTTTAGCATTAGCTGTAATCAAGCCAGACAAGTCCTGTTGAGATGACTTCACTTCACTCGCAATGGCATTTTCTCTGCCAGCGCCAACGTCATGTTCCGAGTCCCTTTGAGATAAGAGCTTCGCACGTAGTGGCTTAGTCTTGTTGGCTAAATCATGACGCATGGCTTTTAACTGTTGGCTCAGTGTAGTGTCATTGAGAAGAAAACGAGCGACGTCTTCCAGAAATCGCAAGCCTTCGCTTGACCTATCGAGGTTGGCATCAATGATACGCAGCGGTTGGAGAGGCACTTTGTAAATCCTTCAGCGGCTCAGGTAACACACCCTCCCTAGCCGCTTGTATGCTCCCTTGAATTTGGGGTGGGAGCTCTTCCCCCATCTCTTGAAACTTCTTCTCTGCCCAGCGACCAATATTACGAGGATCCTTGTAATAATCAGCGCTGGGATGCATTGTTGGTTCTCCACCCTCTTCCCATATGGTCTTCAATGATTTGTGGTAAGCGAAGCTCGAAATAGCACGGGACAGCTTGGTACTACCACAAAATGAGCATTTAGGGGTAAAGGAAGCGGTAATATCCCTTACTAAAAAGCTTGCCTTTCTATGGCAATTTTGACAGACGAATTCGTAAATAGGCACAGATTCCCTCCTCCAGTTGGCTCACAGCCAGAAGGTATACTTTTATAGACATCTTTGTTTATCTAAGCAAATTTTACCAAATCTATCTATCTCAATGAAAGCCACTGCTCTTAATTGACGTTCTGGCAAATCTGCCTTGCAATTGCTTATATACTTCACAGGTTGTCCTTAAGCTGCTAGCATCTAGTGGGTGCCCAAAGCACTTAGCCTTGGACTTTGAAGCTTCATAAAGTAAGTATATTTTCTATCAAGCCAAGCTAGGAAATCAAAGCTTGACAACTTTTGGCTCAACGCGGCACTTTTCAGCGGCAACAATAGCATCAATTTGGGATACAACGTCATTAAGTTTGCCTTGGTAACTTGTTACTACATAATCAAATAACGGCAGGCTTTTTAGTTCCCCTTTAGCCCTCTCCAACCTTAGAGCCAAGTCATCTGAAGACTCGCTGTGGCGTTGTTTCAGACGTAGTTCCAAGTCCTTCATCGAAGGTGGCATAAGGAAAATAAACACTGCCTGAGGCAGGATTTTTTTAATAGTGGCAGCGCCCTGAACGTCTACCTTCGTTATAACATCTACGCCTTTGGATAGAGCTCGAGCTATTTCATCTCTGGGTACACCGTAGTAATTGCCATAGACCTTAGCCCATTCTATAAGCTGTTCCTTGTCTATCATTTGCTGAAATTCTTCCTGAGATAAAAAGTGGTAATCTATCCCATTTTTCTCCTTGGCTCGCTGAGGGCGCGTAGTGGCAGTAACAACATAATGGAAGGGGCGTCCTAGCTTCCTCATTCTAGCAAGCACAGCATCCTTGCCTACACCCGATGGCCCAGAAAGGACAATGAGTAAGGACTGATATCCTTCACTGCGAGATTGCTTCGCTTTGCTCGCAATAACGTTACTTCGGCTAGATGCGTCACGGTTCAATTTTTTCCTCAATTGGCTCGGAGGCAGTGGTTAATCTATGAGCGATAGTTTCTGCTGTCACAGGAGCCAATACAATATGGCCAGTGTCAAAGAGAATAGCAGCCTTGGCTTTTCTGCCATGAGTAGCATCAATTAAGAGTCCTTTCTCTCTTGATTCCTTGAGGAGACGTTTGATTGGTTGCTGGTTTACAGAGAGGAAAGTAATCACCCTATTTACAGCTATAACATTACCAAAACCTATGTGAACCAGTTCCGTAGCCATATTACCCTCCAATGTTACCCTCACCTTATCCTGCCCCTCTTGAGGGAGAGGTTAGATGAGGGATTCTTTACTTCACCTTGTTTTGCTTTACTCGCAAGGTTAGCAAATCCTGCCAAAAAGCAGGATAGGAAACCTCTGCTACCTGGGCATGATCCATGGTTATTTCTCCCTTAGCTATCAAACCAGCTATGGCTAAGCTCATCGCTAGCCGGTGGTCAGAATGACTGTCAACCGTCGTGCCCGATAGAGATTTCCCACCGTGGATGACCATGCCATCAGGCAATTCTTCAACTTCAGCACCCATCTTAGAAAGTTCATTTAACAAAGCAGCAATCCTGTCCGACTCTTTTACCCGTAGCTCACTCGCATCTCTAATCACAGTTTTACCCTTAGCTACACAGCCAGCTATAGCTAGCACGGGGATCTCGTCAATGAGACGAGGGACAATATCGCCACCAACCTCAACCCCTCTTAAGTCACTAGATTCTATCATAATATCGGCTAATGGCTCACCAGCTTCCCATCTCTCATTCTCTATTTTAATCTTAGCTCCCATCGTAATAAGAACATCTATAATTCCTGTTCGTGTGGGATTGATTCCACAATTTCTCATAAGTATCCTAGCATTGGGGTGGATAGCCCCAGCAATTAGGAAGTAAGCTGCTGAGCTAATGTCACCAGGGATACGAAAACTGAGAGGAGATAAAGGGCTGCTCAAAGGCGCTAGAGAAATCAAACCCCCATCGCTTTCAAGCCTAGCTCCCATCTGTTTAAGCAATCGCTCGGTATGGTCTCGCGAGGGAATGGGCTGATGCAAAACAGTATTGCTCTGAGCGAAAAGGCCAGCCAATAGGATCGCCGATTTAATCTGAGCACTGGGAACAGGCAAGGAAAACTCTATGCCGTGTAGCTTTCGTCCCCTAATAACCAAAGGGGCAAAGGAATCCTTCCCCCTTCCCCAAATTTCAGCGCCCATAAGGCGTAATGGCTCAATCAGCCTCCCCATGGGACGGGAACGAAGGGAGGCATCACCAGTAACGATAGATAGAAAAGGCTGGCTGGAAAGGAGGCCTCCAAGAAGACGCATAGTAGTGCCGCTATCTTCGGCATCGAGCACATCCTCGGATTCCTTAAAGCCACTTTCACCAATTCCCGCAACTAATAAAGAAGGAAAGTTCTTAGGCCCCCTTTTATGAATCTCCACTCCTAGAGCTCTTAAACAGCTAATCGTAGCCAGGCAATCCCTGCCTGGAGCGAAATTATCGATCTGGGCTTTACCTGCTGCTAAGCTATTGAGTATGGCTGCTCGATGGGAGATAGACTTAGCACCGGGCAAGGTGATTTCCCCTTCTAGGCGAGGACAAGGTTTAACAGTTCTTATGGAGTCTCGTTT
>CAZQBR010000021.1:0-2425 GCA_964591975.1 uncultured Dehalococcoidales bacterium | reverse complement strand
CAAAGAATCCCGACCCTTCGCTAGCCTCTTCGGTTCCTATCCTGTTGTCAGGACTCAGGGCTTCGGCTCAGGGTGACAAACTAAATAGTCCTTTAGCCATTCTTGTCTTGCTTTATTAGCCTCAGCTAGAGCTTCTTCCAACTGTTTATCTCCCGAAGCTAGTAAGCGGCGATACCTATCCAATTCCTTGCTGAATTTGTCAGTCCAGTGGAGTATAGCCTCCTGGTTGCTAAGGCAAATATGAGCATCTACCTCAGGATTTCCTGAAGCTAGGCGAGTGAGATCACGATAGCCCGAAGCTGCCAAGACAGACATCTTATTCCAAGAGGCATCTTTAACAGTGGTTGATACCAGAGCTGCTGAGAGCAAAAGCGGTAGATGACTGATACCAGCCACCAAATTGTCATGCTCTTGGGTATCAACTAAAAAAGGCGTAGCTCCAAGTTCCTTTACCATATTTGTCACTTGGTTTATCGAGGTTGGTGAGGCTTTCTCTGCTGGAGTAAGACAATAAATGCATCCTTGAAACAGTTGGCCTTCGGCAGCCTGGATGCCATAGGCTTCCTTTCCCGCCATGGGATGCCCGCCAATGAAGTCCACTGTTGGTGGCAATAACTCCTCCGCCCACTTCATAACTTGGAGCTTGGTGCTTGCGGTATCGGTAACCACGCAGCCATGAGGAAGGTGATCGGCTATCTGAGATAGAATCCCCTTTATAGTCAGAACCGGGGTAGCAATGATAACAAGGTCAGCATCTTTTACCGTTCCTTCAAGGCTTGTCTCTATTCTATCAACTATCCCTGAGCTTAACGCTTTGGACGCTACTTCAGGACGGCGAGCATAACCCGCTATCTTCCACTCCAGTTTAGCTAGCTGCTTCAAGGCAAGCCCTATAGAGCCACCGATAAGTCCCAAACCAATGATAGCAAGTTGCACCTTTACATTATAACATGGGCAAGAGAAATCCTAAGTACTAAGTATAAAACCTAAACTTTTAGGAATTTGTAATTTGAATTTGTTTAGAGCCTAGGATTTAGGATTCAAATCAGATCTGGTGAGGAAACTCACTCCAAAAAGAAGAAGCGCACTTATAGCAAAACCTATGAGCCCAAGATCTCCTTTAAGTGGGATATCAATGCCTGGAATCTTCCCCACCAACCCTATTGCTCCCCCACCTATCAGAGCTGCCAAAGCCCCTTGCGAAGTTACCCTTAGCCTTCTCTTATAGAACCCAGCGATTACCGGGACAACTAGCCCGCAAGTGAAAATGGTGTAAGCAAAGAAAAGGGATGAAATTACCCCCTTCAGAGATATAGCTAGGCCTAGTGCTACTAGGCCCAGCACGATTAGACTTAAGCGGGTTAGCAAAACAGTCTTTCTTTCGTCAAGCGAAGGACGGAATCGCTTAAATATGTCCTGAGTCAGGATGACGCTTTGGCTAAGGAGACAAGTATCCGCTGAGGACATAAGCGCAGCGACTAAAGCAGCCAGGATTAACCCGCTCAAACCAGGGGAAAGAACTCCGCCTATTACTTGAGGGAAAGCTTGCTCAGGAGAAATCTCAGGATATAGGACATTGGCACTCATTCCTATTAAGGTGATGGCAAAAGCTATAGGAACGAAAAGAGATGCGGAGAGAAAAGTTGATAGCTGGGCTGTTTTTTCCCCTTTAGCACAGAAGAGCCGAGTGTACATGTCTGGTCCCACTACATAGGTTGCCCCGACGAGAATCAAAAGGGATAGGAGCGTCTTCCAATCGAATTCTGGGCTTACGGGAAAAGAGAAATAATGGGGTGGGAGAGAAAATCTCAAACCATCTAGCCCACCCACGTGAGAGAGGGTAAGTGCTAAGGCTATAAAAATCCCAGCAAAGAGTATCGCTGCCTGGATAAAATCGGTGCGGATAATTGAGAATTGCCCTCCTAGAATGGCATAAGTTACAAAAACTATGGTAAAAATAACCATCCAAAGGGTGACGGAGCCTATTCCCAGAATAGACAAGACTTTCCCTGCAGCAACAATTTGCCCTGCTACTATCCCAACCCAGGCGATAACGATGAGAATGGAGGCTGCCAAACCTACACGGCGGCCATACTGCCTCTCTACCAGCTCGGGAAGAGTATAGAGAGCAGCGCTTCTTATTTTCCTGGCAAAGAATAAGCCCAAAATTAACAGACCAATAGAGCCAACGAGAAGCCACCAGGCGCCTGTCAATCCTCGCTGGAATCCCAAGCCTGCCATTCCTACAGTGCTCGAGCCTCCGACAGCAGTGGCTAGGAGAGAGCCTGTGATGAGAAGCACAGTTCCTTTACGGTGAGCAACAAAAAATCCATCTTGGCTCCCTGCCCTTTTCCTACTCCACACCCCTATGCCAATTATGGCTAGAAGATAAGCGATAATAATGGATAGCTGCAGCATCTTAACT
>CAZQBR010000020.1:0-16370 GCA_964591975.1 uncultured Dehalococcoidales bacterium | reverse complement strand
CTGTGGCAGGAATATAGGGGCATATGTAAATGTTCCAGAGGTTGTGGAATATGTTAAAGGACTGCCAGATGTAGTGCATGCTGAGCACAATCTATACACCTGCTCTGAAGAAGGGATATCAGCGATTAAAAAGGGGATTAAGGAATTCAACCTGAACCGTGTTATAGTCGCTTCCTGCACGCCTAGAACTCATGAGCCGCTCTTCAGGTCCGCCTGCGAAGCTGTAGGCTTGAACAAATATCTTTTTGAGTTCGTTAACATAAGGGACCAATGTAGCTGGGTTCACATGAACGAGCCAGAGAAGGCTACGGAAAAGGCTAAGGACCTTATTAGGATGGGGGTGGCGAAGGCAAGGCTACTTGAGCCGCTAGAAGAAGTTGAGATCGAAGTAAATCCTTCTACACTAGTGATGGGCGGCGGAGTTGTAGGGATGAGTGCTGCCTTGAACCTAGCCAACCAAGGTTTTGATGTTCACCTGTTGGAAAAGGAGGCGGAACTTGGGGGGACTCTTCGCAGCATTTATAAGCTCTTCCTCACGAATGAAGAAGCATCAAGGTTAAGCGATCTACTTATAGGAAAAGTCAAAAATCACCCTAAGATCAAAACCTATCTTTCTTCTAAGGTTAAAGAGGTGACTGGATTTATAGGTAACTTCGATGTCACTGTGGGTCAAGATGGAAATGAAGGCAAATTCAATGTAGGTACTATCATAGTAGCCATCGGGGCCGAGGAATTAAAGCCAACGGGTCAATATGGCTATGGCCAAATGCCCAATGTCCTTACTCAATTGGAGCTAGAGGAGCGGATGAAGAAAGGAGACTCAATAGGTCAGAACATTGTGATGGTCAATTGCGTTGGGGCTCGAGTCCCAGAAAGGACTTATTGCAGTAGAATCTGCTGTATGAATGCCATTAAAAATGCTTACCTCATTAAGGAACTAAAGCCCAAGGCAAAGGTCTGGATATTGCACCGAGACCTTATGACTTATGGTGTAGGTTTTGAGGATTACTATCGAAGAGCTATGGAGCAGGGTGTTAGATTCATTAGATATAGCCCGGAAAGGCCTCCTGAAGTCGCTGGGGATGGCAAGGTTGAGAAGATAAAGGTATACCATGAGCTACGTAAAAGGGAGCTAGACCTCCCCTGCGATATGCTTATTCTCAGCACACCCCTTATCCCCCGTGAGGATAACCAGGAGATATCCAAGATGCTTAAGGTCTCCTTAGACGAGTTCGGTTTCTTCCTGGAAGCACACCTAAAACTCCGCCCCGTGGAATTTGCCATGGATGGTATTTACATCTGTGGCTCAGCACGCTGGCCTATAGATGTGTCTGAGGGAATCTCTCAAGCTTATGCTGCTGCTTCAAAGGCAGCAGGCCCCTTGAGAATGGGCTATGTAAAGCCTGAAGCTATAACTTCCTCAGTTAATGAGGATATTTGTTCAGGGTGCGGCACATGTGTTCCACTCTGTCCCTTCGGAGCCATGGAACTCGTGTCCAAAGATGGGAAGAGGGTAGCCCAGGCCATCGTGGCTCAATGCAAAGGTTGCGGAGTTTGTGGAGCTACTTGCCCATCTGGTGCCATTACTATGAATCACTTCAGGAATGAGGAAATTATGGCGCAGTTGGAAGCTCTCACCGCATAACCGAAGGTTTATTAGTTAAGAGGAGGTATTGTAAACGAATAAGGATAAGGTTGAACCTGTAATTGTGGGTTTTTGCTGCAACTGGTGCTCTTATGCTGCCGCTGACCTCGCTGGCACCTCGAGGATGCAATATCCATCAAATATCAGGATGATAAGGGTGATGTGCTCAGGAAGAATTAACGAGCTCCTGATACTTAAGGCCTTTACCGCCGGCGCGGATGGCGTTTTAGTCGCTGGCTGCCATCCTGGAGACTGCCACTATATAAAGGGCAACCTGGGTACCATGAGAAAAATCACGGCTATGAAGCCTTTCCTTGGAGCTATAGGGGTCGAACCTGAGAGAGTGAGGTTGGAATGGATCGGGGCTTCCGAGGGACCGCTGTATGCCGAGACAATTAGGAGCTTTACTCAAAAGATAAAAGAACTTGGCCCATGCCCGCTTAATAGAAGGCGGAGGAAATTAAGTATATATCCGCAATCCTAAAGGGGAAAATGCCCGAAAAATTGTTAAGGGTTCCAAATCGATATAGGTTGAGTTTCATATTATCCTGTGTTACAATCTGCATTTGTTTTTGGGACGTAGGCTTAGCTTTGAAGACAGATAAGAATAAACTATATGAAATTGGCTATTAGGTAGCGTGGCTACCATGCAAAAATATGAAAGGAGGATAGCATGGCTCAAGTAGCGATTACAGTCAATGGTGCTGAAACAAGTAATGCTTTCCCAGTCATGATTCTGGGGTCAGCAGCCGCAGCCTGTGGGCACGACGTAACTTTGTTCTTCACCCCAGGTGGCTCACCCCTTATGGTGAAAGGAGAGTTGGAAAAAATAAGGGACAAGAAGATTAAAGGGATGCCGGACATTGTAGAACTGTACGATGGTTTATGTGTTTTGGGCGGTAAAATTATGGTCTGTGAGTTGGCTTTAACGGCCAAGGACCTCAAAGCCGAGGACTTCAGAGAGGAAGTGGAGATTGTGGGAGCAACCACATTCATAGGCTCGCTACCAGACAATACTATAACTTTCTCTTTCTAGAATAATTTCTAAAAAGGAGGCGAACATGGCACTACACACAATGGACGTCTTGGGGCTTAAATGCCCGCAGCCAGTACTAAAATTAGCGACAATGGCTAAGGATATTCCTGCTGGCGACACCGTGGAAGTCTTGGCTGATTGTCCTTCCTTCCCCAGGGACGTTGAAGCATGGTGTACCAAAACAAAGAAGACGCTGCTCTTCTGCGTGGATGAAGGTGGGGGAAAGTTTAAGGCACAGATACAATTTTAGTTTGGGATAATTAATGCAAGAAGAGTTTAAACCCCAAATAGTTGGATTCTTGTGTAATTGGTGTTCCTATACCGGTGCCGATCTCGCTGGAGCAACGAAGCAAAAAATTCCTGCATCCCTCTCTGTTATTAAGGTAATGTGCTCTGGTAGAGTGGAGCCGGTTCTTATTACCACTGCTTATCTGCGGGGGGCTGATGGGGTGCTTGTTGCCGGATGCCATCCTGGCGATTGTCACTATCGAGAGGGAAATTATTATGCCCGCCGAAGGTTTGCCCTTTTAGAAAAAACAATGGAGACACTAGGGTTGGAACCAGAAAGGCTTATGCTCGCCTGGGTATCAGCCTCAGAAGGGCAAAGATTTAGCGAGGTAACCAATCAATTTGCCGGGCGGATAAAGCAAATGGGCCCGAGTCCCTTGAAGAAGGCTTTGCTATAAATGTGGGGGGAAAATGAAAAATAATGGACACAGTACCCAGGTTTTGGTGATTGGGGCTGGCATTGCTGGCATTGAGGCAAGTTTGCTTCTAGCCAATTCAGGGGCGAAGGTGTATCTGATTGAGAGAAATTCATACTTCGGCGGTAACGTAATAAAGTTTGAAGAGGTATTTCCGAACATGGAGTGTGCTACCTGTATGATAGCGCCAAAACAACAGGAACTTCTACAGAATGAAGGCATTGAGCTGCTAACTCTTAGCCAGGTTGAGGCCGTGCAGGGTTCTGCTGGTGATTTCACGGTGAAGGTAAAGAAAAAGGCAAGGTATGTTGACCTGGAGAACTGCATCGGATGTAATGCCTGTTTTGAGCCCTGCCCTGTGGAGGTGGATAATGAATTTGAACAAGGGTTCAGCAAAAGAAAGGCAATATACATTCCCTGCGCCGGGGCTTTACCCAACGTTCCTGCCATTGATACCGAGAACTGTTTGCGTTTCAAGGGAGAAGATTGTCAGGCTTGCCAAGAAGCTTGCATATTCGAGGCTATTGACTATACTCAGCAAGACGAAGAACTCGAACTCAAGGTTGGAGCTATCCTGGCAGCTACTGGATTTAAACCATTTGACCCCAGCAAAACCAAACAATATGGGTATAAGAAATTCAGTAATGTATACTCCGACATAGAGATTGAAAGAATATGCGCCTCTAATGGGCCTACTCAGGGGCAGATTGTTCTTCGGGATGGCGAAACACCCAAATCGGTAGCCATTATTCACTGTGTGGGACGAGAGGAAAAAGGCTATTGCTCCTCGGTGTGCTGCATGTCTTCTATTAAACTGGCACACTTCTTGAAGAAAAAACTGCCCGAAGTAAAGATAACCCAATTCTACTCCGACCTCTGTATTCCAGGTAGGACCTATCAGAAGTTTTACGAGGAGGTGCAGGAAAGCGGCGTTGATTTTATTCGCGCCAGGGTAAACGAAGTGGCAGAACAAGGAAAAGAGCTGGCTATCAAATATAAAACTGAAGATGGCAAAGAGAATACTCTCAACGTGGACATGCTAATCCTGGCACCGGCGCTTGAGCCAGAAGCTGACTCGGACAAACTGGCTGAGATGCTAGGTATTCCGCAAGGTGATGGTGGCTTTTTCACTGAAAAGAAACCAGACCTCGATTCCTCTGTGGCCACATTGAAAGATGGCATATTTGTCGCCGGATGTACCCAAGGTCCCAAAGATATTCCAGATACGGTAGCCCAGGCAGAAGCAGCAGTAGGAAGAATACTCTCGATGCCAAGATAGGAGTTATGAAATGGCAAAGAAAATAGGCGTATATGTGTGTGAATGTGGCACTAATATAGCTGATAATGTGGATATTGACAGGGTAATTGAAGCGGTTTCTCCACTTCATGATGTCGAACTTGTCGAGAAATATCGGTTGCTGTGTTCTGAGGATGGAAAGGAATTCCTAAAACAAAGCATCCAAGAGCATGAGCTCACCCATTTGGTGGTTGCGGCTTGCTCTCCCAAGCAACATGAACTCACCTTCATGAACATATGCGCAGCAGCGGGTCTCAACCCCTACCTGTTCCAAATGGTTAATATCAGGGAACAGTGCGCCTGGGTCACGGCGGACAAGAAAGAAGCCACAGAAAAGGCGATAACACAGATAAAAGCTGCAATCGCTAGAGTTCGCTATCATGTTCCTCTGGAGAAAAAAGAGATGGATGTTTGTCCTGATGTGCTGGTAGTCGGCGGTGGTATCGCAGGAATTAAAGCCAGCCAGTTGCTTGCTTCCCCTGATAGGAAGGTTTACCTAGTTGAGAAAACTTCCTCCCTGGGAGGCAAGGTAAAGGGGTTTAAGAAATTATTTACTGATATGGAATCTGGCTCTGTGTTGATAGAGCAGGAGCTAAACAGCCTGCAAGGAAACAAAAACGTTGAAGTGCTCACTGACAGCGAAGTTGAGCAGATTCTTGGTTTTTTGGGCAATTTTGAAGCAAAAATAATAAGAAAAACGGAAAGCGAAGAGCGAAATTTGAGTGTTGGAGCAGTGGTATTAGCTACTGGCTTCGACTTACTAGACCCTACGGGGCTTTATCAATACGGATATGGAAAGCTCGACGACGTCTATACAAGTTTAGAATTTGAAGAGATGAATATTTCTGGCGGAGCTACCGGCGGGAAGGTTCTTCTCAAGAATGGCAAGCCTCCGAAATCTGTTGCAATCATACATTGTGTGGGGCGGGAAGAGAAGGGCTACTGTTCCAGGGTATGTTGCCTTTATTCATTTAAGTTTACCAGGATGTTGAAATCCCAATTTCCTGATGTGAAGGTATCTCATTTCTACTCAGACATGTGCATTCCTGGAAAGTCCTACCAGAAGTTCTACGAAGAAACAAAAGAGTTAGGGGTTGAGTTTGTCCGCGCTGGGAAAACTGAGGTTGCCCAGAACGGAAAGGGGATAGTTGTCAAATATGAGGCTGAAGCGGGCAAGGAAGGCGAGCACGCCGCGGATATGGTAATCCTCGTTCCGGCGATGGAACCCTCCAGTGACACTAACAAATTCGCTCAAATGCTTGGCATTCCCTTAGACGATGAAGGATTCCTTGTTAGAGAACATCAATTGCTGGCTCCGGTAGGCTCTTCTATAGGCGGAGTATTTGTGGTTGGCTGCGCCCAAGGACCACAAAATATCTCGGAGTCGATAGTTCAATCAGAGGCAGCAGCAGGGAAGATACTCTCGTCCCTGGTTCCGGGCAGGAAACTAGAACTGGAAGTAAAAACTTCAGAAATATCCGAAACCTTTTGCTCTGGATGCAAGATCTGCATCTCTATCTGCCCATATTCTGCCATTACTTTTGACGAAGCAAGAGGAATCGCATTGGTAAACGAGGCTTTGTGTCATGGATGTGGAGCCTGTGCCGCAGCTTGTCCTTCGGGTGCCGCCAGTATGAAGGGTTTTACCTCTACCCAGATTTACCAAGAAGTCGTGGAGTTAGTACGGTGAGCACTTGGAGCAAATTATTCAGGCATCACAGGCACAATGAATCATTAAATCAAAGTAGGCTCAAGATGCTAGTGTTAGCCTGGCTAGGCTAAATCGAAATCCGTAAATACAAAAGGAGGAGACGAAATGACGGAAGAGATTAAACCCAATGAGACCCTTGATGTAAGGGGAGAAATCTGCCCCAATCCTGATGTTAAGACGATGGTCAAGCTCAAGAAGATGGAAAAGGGGCAAATCCTGGAGGTTCTGGTTGATTATCCACTCTCCGTAGAACGTATCCCAGGTAATGCTGAAAAAAATGGGCACAAGGTGCTAAAGGTAGAACACGTTGAGGGTCCCAATCACAAAATATATATAGAGGCTAAGGGAGGGTAAAAATGAACCCGTTGATTTTTTGGGGACTAGTGGTTGGTTTTGCCTTTGGCTTTGCCCTATCCAGAGGAAGATTCTGCATGAACTCTGCCTTCAGGGACATCATTGTGCTGAAGGATTATGCCATCTTAAAAGCAGTGGGGGTTGCGATTCTTGTTTCAATGATAGGTTTTACAATCATGGCTATGGCAGGGGTCATAACTTTGAGCCCCAAACCCTTCTTCTGGGGCGCCAATATGGTAGGTGGATATATTTTTGGCATTGGTATGGTACTAGCCGGTGGATGTGCCAGTGGAATCAGCTATCGCGCCGGAGAAGGTATGGTAGGGGCAATGTCAGCAGTGCTTGGCTTGACACTTGCCGCGCTGATGACTACTATGGGTGCCTTTAAACCAGCGGCTGATTTCCTTCAGAGTAGCACAAAGGTGACGCTGGCGGACGGGGCAAACCTCACGCTGGCTAATGTATTTGGTATCTCACACCATATATTAGCCTTTAGCATTGCTGCTATCGCCATAATTATCTGGGCTGTCTTCGCCATCCGAGGCAAGAAAGCGAAAAAAGAGGAAACTGCATCACTGAGGGAGAGGATTTTCAAGAAGGGTTGGGGATGGACTTCAACAGGCATAGTAATGGGCATCATTGGCATGATCGCCTTTTACTCTTCAACAGCGGCTGGACGAAGCTACCCCCTTGGTATCACCGCAGGATGGCGTGACATCCTGAAATCATTAGTTACGGGTCAGAATTCCCTCAGCTGGATATCTATGATGATTATAGGTCTCGTTGTGGGTGCCCTTGTGGCGGCTCTTATTGCCGGTGAATTTAAACTTCGTGCACCATCGCCAGGGACACTCATTCAGTGCTTCTTCGGTGGACTACTGATGGGCTTTGGAACTCTCGTCGCCAAGGGATGCAACATCACCCATATCTTGAGTGGAGTGCCGCAACTTGCCCTGAGTTCTCTATTGACTGGAGCCTTCATCATCTTCGGATGTTGGACACTAGCGTACTTTATGTTTGTCAGACCTATGCGGAAGTTAGGAATTTAGATAGATAAAAGCTGAATGGTAAGGAGTTAATATGGCTGCGACTCAAAAAGGAGCACTTTTCTCAGCAGAAGGGGGCGTAGAAAAAGGGGTCCTTGCTTTTATAAAATGGGCGCTGGTCCAGGGATGTTTTGATGCTGTCCTCATCCCAGCTAGAGTGCCAGCGGGCGATTCATTTGCCTATTTTTTGATTCGAGATGAATCGCTCCTGAAAGATGCCTCTCCGCTACCCCCTATTATGCCAGTTCAAGGAGCCAAAGCTATTTCCAGTATCACTAAACGTGGTAAAGGAAATAAGATTATTGCCGCTGTTATGCGACCTTGCGAAGCAAGAGCAGCAGTTGAGCTAGCTAAGCTTGGACAAATAGATCTCGAAAATATAATCCTTATCACTGTGGACTGCCCTGGTGTGATACCCCTGTCTGACTATTTTAGGAGTCCCGAAAAAGGTGACGAGGTATTTAAGGATGCTTCTCTAAATTGGAATAGCCAGCCCATGCGGGCAGTATGCAAAATATGCGATAGATTTTCTGCCACAGGTGGCGAAGATTTGCATATAGGAACACTGGGAACAAAGAGTGGTAGCATTCTCCTTATTCCCCATAGCCTCAAAGGTGAAAGTATCCTGAACAAACTTAGTATTTCGCTGGAAGAGGACATATCTGGCTGGGAAGATGAAGTGAATAAGTTAACCGAGGAGAGAAAGAAAGAAAGAGACCAGGTCAACAATGCGTTAAGAACTGACATTGAAGGAATAGATAGATTGGTAGAAGCTTTTAGCACATGCATAAATTGCCATAACTGCATGAGGGTTTGCCCAATATGCTATTGCCGTCAGTGTCATTTCGACTCAGATAAAATGAAATTCACTTTCGAAGATTACCTTACAAGAGCAGAAGCAAGAGGCGAGTTGATAATTCCTACTGATACCCTGCTCTTCCATATTGGGCGGATGCTACATATGTCCCTCTCTTGTGTATCATGCGGAATGTGTGAGGATGCTTGTCCTATGGATATCCCGGTAGCTCAAATCTTCACCATGGTTGGTGATAGAAACCAGGAGAAATTTAGTTACGTCCCTGGTAGGAGCATAGACGAGCCTCTCCCGTTAACGACTTTTGAGGAAAAAGAATTCCTGGAGGTGGAACAGTCTTATGCAGGAGTCTCTGCCAAACAGGAGGAGCAGAATGCCTAAGGTATTAAGGATAAATGAAAGTTCAGAGAAAGGTCTGAAAGAGCTGCTCAAGTCTCTTTTGGAAAGTGGCAAGGTAAAAGGCGTTTTGACTCTCAGAAAGATAGGCGAGCAGGGTGCCGTATCTTACTCGCTCGTTACCAATCCTGAAGACATCGAATCTACCCTGCCACTTTTCCCCTTAATGCCAGTGAATTTGGCTAAACACCTCTCCCGCCTCACATTAAAAGAAGCTGCCACTGAACCTATTGCGGCAGTTTTAAAACCCTGCGAGTTGAGGGCGTTGGTAGAATTGGTGAAACGAGAGCAAGGCAGCCTGGAAAACTTGCTACTCATAAGTTCAACCTGCGGTGGAGTCTATCCACTGGGAATGGTGGTAGAGGGTAGTATTGAAGAAGAGCTACCGCAATACTGGGAAGCAGTTAAACAAGGTGAAGCTGCTCCTGATATAAGGCCTGCTTGTAAGGCTGACGAGTATTTTGTGCCCTATACTGCTGATATCACCATATCTTTACTGGGGAACAAGGATATCGATAAGGAAACTGTGCTATTCCTCAACACGGAAAAGGGGGAGGGTTTCGTTGAGGGCATATCAGGGAAGTTCACTGAAGAAGAGCTCGATTCAGCGACGATGGAGAAAATACGTAGTAGAAGGCAAGCTGAGAAGCAAAAACTTTCTGATGAAACTGAACTGAAAAACCCTGGTATTGATGAACTAACAAAGACCTTTAGCAAATGCATAGGTTGCCATAACTGCAGCAAAGTCTGTCCCATTTGTTATTGCCACGTGTGCTTTTTCGACACTAAGGCCAGCGAACATGAGTCGATTTACTATGCAACAGAACTAGAAAAAACGGGATGCGTGCAAGTCCTTCCTGATACGATATTTTACCAACTAGTAAGGTTATTTCATGTAAGCACATCCTGTACAGCATGTGGCCAATGTGCTGACGTATGTCCTGCCAATATACCACTCTGGGCTATTTCTTTGAAAACGGGGGGGGCAGTCCAGAAAGCCTTTAATTATCTGCCAGGAAGAGATGTGGATGAAGAGCTTCCCCTCACTGCATTTAAAACGGAAGAGTTCGCCGGAGTTTAATAAGAAATAAGAATTGTAGAAAGTTTTCTTGACGGAAAAAATGAATGCGGGCTATATAAATCTACCTAAATATTGAATACCCGGATGATAAAGGAGGAGAGGAAGAAGGAAAGCAAGAGGCAATCGAGTCAGCGTTGAAGTGGCAGGAAACGGATTTTGTCCCGCTTAAAAATATGGCTATCGAGGAGAAATTTGATTACTGGCTGGGGCACTTTAGCTGCTGTATTAAGTGCCATGGATGCTAGGATGCTTGCCCCACATGCTACTGCGAGGACTGTATCTTAGAAGCTGATAGAGGTGTAGTTCCGTCTGGGGAGGTGCCACCTGATACTATGTTCCCTATGCTAAGGATGGCCCATGTCATGGACTCCTGTGGGAATTGTGGGCAATGCCAAGATGTATGCCCCGCTGGCATACCCTTAGCTCGATTAATCTTTATGTTAAACAAGGAGCTTTTCGATGTTTTCAAGTATCAACCTGGGATGAGTGTGGAGAGCCCCCCTCCCCTCAGGTCAGTTACAGACAGGGAGTTGACCATGCCAGGTGTTAAACTTACACTTTAGCGAGAAACATCATAACTTTAAGTGCAGAATGAGGAAGCGGTGGCTACATTGCTAAACTTTTGTTAGGGATACCAAGGATTACCGTTGTCCCATTGCGTGGGTTCGAACCAATGTCCAAAGTGCCTCCTAAAAGGTGAGCCCTCTCCTTCATCCCCATAAGTCCTAATTTTCCCGCCTCGAGGAACTCCGAGCTTTCCCCGACCTCGAACCCCCTCCCGTTATCGCCAATGGCTACAACGGTCTTCTCTTCATCAAACTCTATAATAAACTCAGCTTTTGTGGCTTCAGAGTGCTTCCATATGTTTCTTAAGGCCTCCTGAGCAATTCGATAGATCAAAAGCTCTTCTTCTGAAGTGAAGCGGTGCTCCAATCCCTCCACCCTTAAATTCACCTCTATGCCCGATTGCTCCTGTACCTGGGTTGCCAGTTCTCTTAAAGCGGGGATGAGGCCGAGATACTCTAAAGTGGGAGGACGGAGGTCTTGAATGAACCTCCGCGTTCTGATTAAAGCTTCATCAATATCTCTCCGAAGTCGTGCCAGAGACCTAGGCATCTCTTTTAATGCTGTCGAATCCTCGAAGGCGAGGCTATCGAGGCGGCGAGAAACAGCAACCATAGTCTGAATAGTATCATCATGGAGCTCCCTGGCGATACGCTCGCGCTCTTCTTCATGTGCTTTGCTAATTTGATCAGCGTAAAGGCGGAGATTTTCCTGAAGTTTTCTCTCATCAGTAATATCTCTGGCAATCTGTTGGAAAGCCAACGGCACGCCTTCGTTCTCAAGCAAGCTACTGGTCAACATAAGAATCGCCTGCGTCCCGTCTTTCCTTACTATCCGCTGTTCGTAAGGTTGTTTTATTTCTTCACCATGGAGTAATTTCTGCCGAACTTGCCTTGCGAGTTCAAGCCCTTCAGGAGTGAGGAATTGAGATACATTTCTGCCGATCAACTCTTCCAATTCATATCCAGTGAGTCTGGCAGTAGCTTGATTGGCATCCGTAATTCTCCCCTGGAAATCTTGAATCCAAATGGCATCATAGGCTTTCTCGAATACCTCCTGAAATCTTCTCCCAACCCTTTGTGCTTCCTGACAAAAGTGGGCTTTCTCAGCAGCCACGCCAAGCTGAATGCTTATAAGAGCTAGAAGTTCCTCTTCCTCTGGGCTAAATTGTCTTACATCGTGCGTTGCAGCACAGAGCGTACCTATCACTTTATCACTGGATTTCAAGGGCAGAATAAGCTGAGATTTTATCCCCTCCTGCTTTACCACCTCTAGTGAGAGTCTGGGATCCGAGGTTGAATCTTTTACTAAGCATGGTTCTCCTGTTTGGGCGACCCGCCCGTTAAGCCCCTCCCCTATTTTTAACCCGTTTACCATAGAAGCGAATTCTTCCGAAACTCCTCGGTGGACTTTGAGCTCCAGCCGCCCTGCCTTCTCATCTAAGATAAAGATCAATATCGCATCTATGTTTGTTACCTCTTTAATTTTATCAGCGGCGGCGTGGAGCATCTCTTCCAATACCAGAGATTGATTGATTACGGTGCAAATAGAATGGAGAGCAGAGAGGCGCCTTTCATTCTCTTTAATCGTCTGGATATAAGATTGAAGTTCCCGCCGACTTGCTTCCAACTTCAGCAGAGCCTGCTCTCGCAGCCCACTCTCTCTACGTCGAGACTCGATCCACCGGTTAATTCTCACCTGTCATTCCTCCTCTTGGTTCATGCTGATCCAACCCTTCCTTAGGCCGTACATTATTGCCTCAGTTCGAGAGCTAACCCCCAGCTTATTGAAAATATTCCTCCAGTGGGTTTGGATAGTGCGTTCTCCCAAGAAAAGCCCTGTAGCGATCTCCTTGTTGGCTAAGCCCTGAGCCCCTAATCTAAGCACCTCCAGTTCCCGGTCAGTTAGAAGCTCACCCCTTTCCTGCTCTGAGTGCTTCCTCTTCCCAAGCTGTAAGCGGCTGAAGACTTTGTTAGCAATTACGGGGTGGAGCACGGATTCACCGTCATATACCGCACGAATAGCATTAAGCAACTCCCTGCTTCGCACATTTTTTAATAAATATCCTGCCGCCCCTGCTTCCAGAAGAGCGAAGATGAATTCCTCGTTGTCGTAAGCAGTCAAAACAAGGACGCTGATAGAAGGGTGAGAGATCTTTATTCGTTGGGTGGCCTCGATGCCATTCAACTTAGGCATGGCGATGTCCATAAGGATAATATCCGGCTTCAGTTGCTCCGCCAGTTGGACGGCTTCCTCCCCGTCCCCCGCCTCACCTACTATCTCCATATCCTCTTCGCGTTGAATAAGCTCCCGGATGCCCTCTCGCACTACCACATGATCCTCAGCTAAAAGGACTTTAATACTTCCCATTTTAAGCAAGTTATACCACTTTAGACTTTCCCGTTCCCCCGAAAAAGTGTACCAGTTTTGCCCTTATTCCTTCTATTATTCCAACACTGCCGATTCTTCAGACGAAGAGCGAGGATAAAGACCACTAGCCTCACAGATTTCTGGAATGGCTTCCTCCCATTCAATAGGCATGATATGGATACCTGCTACTCCTTCTATTTGCTTCAGCCTGCTTATGGTCTCGGCAGCAATTTTTATCCCTTCCCTCCGCACTTGCTCCTTAGTAGTAGCCTTGCGAAGGCGCTCAATGAGCTCATCGGGAACATCCACCCCAGGAAGCTTTGTCTTCATAAATCTCGCTATTGCTAGAGATTTTAGCGGAGTAATACCGGCAATGATTTTTACTTTCTTGTGCAGTTCCTTCTCCCGAACTATTTCCATCCATCTTTCAAACTTCTTAATGTTATAAACACTTTGAGTTTGTATAAAGTCCGTCCCTGTATTAACCTTCTCCTCAAAGCGAATCACTTCATGGTCAAGGAGTTCGGCGAAGGGATTTGCTACAGCTCCAATGAAGAGCTGGGGCTCTCTTCCCTGTATCGGCTCCCCATTTTGAAACTTCTTTTCATCCCGGAGATCCTTGACTATCTTGATAAGCTGGATAGAGTCAACATCCAGGACAGGCTTTGCTTGAGGATGATTTCCAAAGGAGACGGGATCTCCGGAGAGGCAAAGCATATTATTTACTCCAAGGGCAGCGATGCCCAGAATGTCCATTTGGAGAGCAATCCGATTTCTGTCGCGACAAGTCATTTGCACGATGGGATCGAGGCCTTCTTGTTTCCCTATAAAGCAGGCTGCCCAGCTTGCCATCGCTACCACCGCCGACTGTCCATCAGGGACATTGAAAGCATCAACATAGCCTTTAATGATGCCGGCTTTCCTCCTTATCACTTCAGGGTCAGCATTTTGAGAAGGCCCGAGTTCAGCAGTTACAGCAAAATGACCTGCCTCAAGCACACTCTCAAGATTGCTTTTTGTCTTCATTTCAAATCCTCCTTCCTCTTTTTAATTCTGGCACAATTTTTTCACATGTGTCCTAACCTGGCGCTGTCACATTATATTGTAACAAGTTCTCCCTATAATCGAAATGTGGCAAAGTCGGGCTTAGCCTCAGTTCATATCGTCCCTGATTTTGTGATACTACAACTCTGTGAGAAAAGGAACAACAAAGCAAGGATTAGTTTTTCTCTCTCTAGATTTTCGTCTTTTGCGGTAAAAGCGTACGCCATTTGGCGCTTGTCAGCCATGAGATAGCGAGGTAAAGTGGGAAAAAGGGAGTGAAGGGAGGGATGGGAAGGCGATTTTAGTGGTGGATAGGGAGCCTGATTTCGTTAGAACGGCGAGGGAAGCTTTAGGGAGTTTTTATGAAGTGAGCGTAGCCTCTACAAGAAGGGAAGGGCTGGAAAAGGCGAAAAGGGAATCTCCCGATATGGTCATAGTGGGTTTTCTTGAGCCACGAGGTGATGCTTTCAAGCTTCACAAGGAACTCAGGAAGGGCCCTAAGACTAAAGGGATTCCTTTGTTAGTGGTAGATGTTCGCCCTGAGGAGCATTCCCGAAAGGGATGGAGAAGGGAAGAAGGGATGCAGATGGATGCCGAGGATTACGTCTCTCGGCTGATAGAATCCACTGAACTGAGGGAGCTAGTGGAAGATATCTTTGAAGGAGTTGCCCTGAAATCGGTGGAGTTAAGGGATATCTTAGAACAGATGGAAAAGGTTTTGAAACGGGTGGAAAAGATAGAGAAAGTGCTGGCTAAATAGATTGTTTTAGCTTGCAATCCTTAAGACGAATAGAAGGGGAAATGGATTTTATTGAAGGCATTTTAAGGATGTCAGACTTATTTAGCGGGCTGAGCGATGATGAGCTTAGAAAGCTGTTACCGCTCTGCCGTGAAGAGGTCTACAAAGCTGGCGCAATTATTTTCCCTGAAGGAGCCTCATGCCATACTATGTATATCGTCGAATCGGGCAAGGTGGCTCTGGAGAGAAATCTTCATGTTGGTCAGGCCGAGGAAACCACGACAATTGATGTGATAACTCGAGGTGGCGGCTTGTGCTGTTCAGGGCTCATAGACCCTTATGTTCTTACTGCAACCGGCCGAGCCCTTGAGACAACTGAGGTTATTGCCGCAGATAACTTACAGCTCAAGAGCTTGCTCGAAGAGAACTCCGAAATGGGGCGTAAGACGATGAATAACCTTGCTAAGATAGTTGCTTCGAGGTTCCAACATACGAGGGAAACCCTGGGGCATGTTTTATCCGTCCTTTTTCATGACTTTAAGGCTCCTCTAGCGGCACTTGAGTGCCAGAATCGAGTGATACTGGGTGGCTATGCCGGGGAACTCAATGAGGAACAAAAAAGTATGTTGCGAAGCAGCAGTAAGAGGACCTCAGACCTTCTAAGTTTAGTAACCAATATAATGGATGTGTCTCGAGTCGATGTCAAAGACCTGGCTATAAGCAAAATATCCTTGGCGCAAGTGATAATGGATTCTGTTGAAGCGATGCAACCTTTAGTTGAAGAGAAAGGGTTACAACTTAAAGCTGAGGTAGCTGAGGATCTCCCTCCTGTCTACGGAGCTCAAGAGCGACTTAAGCAGGTGGTTATAAACTTGCTATCGAATGCTATTAAGTTTACTCCTACTGGAGGCATGGTGACAGTCAAAGCAGAGGATGGCACTGATGATATCCAGGTGGAGATCATGGACACCGGAATCGGTATTCCTGCTGAGGAGTTGCCTAAGATATTTGACGATTATTATCGAGGTCTCGATTTGACTGAGAAAGGAGCCGGTTTAGGATTGTCCATAGTCAAGAGGATAATTGAAGCTCACCAGGGTAAGATATGGGTAGCAAGTCCTTGCCCCGGGAGTGATAAAGGGAGTCAATTTATTTTTACTCTGCCTAAGGATTTGAAGGTAGTTAGGGAGGGATTGTAGGTCGAGCGAGCTAAGCAAATCTAATATACCAGGAGGGAAAGATGCAGAAGCAAATTAAGATACTGTCCATTGACGATGATCCTAATATACACACGGCGGTGAAGAAAGTGCTTGAAAGCAAGTCCTATCAAGTGGTTACTGCACTTGATGGGGACGAAGGTTTGCGAAAGGTAGTGGAGGAAAGGCCTGATTTGATCATTTTAGACGTAATAATGCCAGGTAAGAGTGGATTTGAGGTTTGCAAAGAACTCAAGACTCATCACAAATACCACTCGTTTTCCCAGATCCCCGTGCTGATGCTAACCGTCTATCCTGAGGATAGAGAAAAGATGCACCTCTCTATGCGAGAGGGGATGACGATGGAGGCAGA
>CAZQBR010000019.1:0-16552 GCA_964591975.1 uncultured Dehalococcoidales bacterium | reverse complement strand
ACATAAAGTTCATAAATAAAGAGCACTTCTTTTACTACCGCATCTATAATGAAGTCGTGGGAGAGATACCAAAAGCCTCACCCCATCCCTCTCCATTTACTGGAGAGGGATGGGGTGAGGTAAAAACGTGCCCTTGCTGTGGAGCTGCTATGGGTGAATGGCACTGTAGAGTTTGCGGCTGGGCGCAACCCCTTACTTTGTCAATATCCCAAATTCCTTGAGCTTCTCAGACAGCAGCCTGATATTCTTAATTGCGGAGGGGCCTGAGTGAGTCAAAGGAAGCTCCTTCTCTGAGGTCAGGGCTATTTTGTCCTTCTTCACTGCCTCGACTTCCTCCCACCCCCTATTTTTTATTAGCGAGGTAATATTCGTGTCTTTCATCTCCAGCGGAGGTTCAAGAATAATTAAGATAAAGTTTGGGTTTGCAGCGGCAACATCTTTAAAATTCGGCGTAAAGTATGCCACAGGCTTTTCTGAGAAGATGTTACAGCCTCCTGCGGCGGAAATAAGGTCATTTATGAAAGTTAAGCCACCAATGGTGGTAGAGGATTTATCAGGCCATATTATCTCAATATAAACTCTTGGCCTGTCTTCATACCTTAGCTGTACCCGGGAGGCTTCGAGTTCCCTGGCAAGCTTTTCCCCCAGCTGCCGCGCCTCCCTTTGCTTGCCCACCAGCGCTCCTATAAGGAGAACATTTGCTATTATTCCATAAAGACTGAATGCCAGCGGAATGGGGAAAACCGGATATCCTTTGGAGTGTAACTTGATTGCCATTTGGCGCTGGATGCCTGTAGTGGTCAATACAAGATCAGGCTTTATCTCTTCAAGGAGCTTGTAGTTAACTTCGGTGGCAGAGGAAACGGTTCTTTTCCTAAGCCCTGTAACAAAGAAGTGGCACCAGGATGAGACCCCTACTAGCTCTTCCCCAATTCCTATGTCTACCAGGGTTTCAGTAACTGAAGGATAAAGGCTGGCTATTCTCTTTGGTGGTTCCGGGATATCCACCCAATCCCTTAAAATCTCGTGGAAAACTTTGGGCATCTTTTTCTCCTTATTAGCTTAGCCTGGGCAGTAGTTAAGGAACGAGATTATATCACAAAGCTTGCTATAAATAGTGAGCTTGCCAGCTAAAGCGCCTTTTATAGCCTTGCTTTAAGGCAGGCTATTATGAGTTCAAGTGACTAATCTGAGAGAGGAAAAAATGTGCAAAATCTTTCCCCTCCATAAACTTTCGGCTATTTTTCTTCGTTTTTATATAGATAAAGGCAAATGAGCAAAGGGGAGGCAAAATGAAGAAAGCAGGAATGATAGCAGGCATTCTCCTGATTATGGGGCTCCTGTTTAGCTTGGTGCCCCAAGCGCTGGCAGCAGTGGATACTGGGCAAACAGTGCCATCATTGCCATCTCTGGACAATGGACAAGGCAAGGATAGGGCGAAACTCTGGCACTTGTGGGGACAAATTACAGTGCTTAAAGGCAAAGTGGAAAGTGCCACATTGGCGGATGGCGAAATAACCATAGAGCTGGAAGAAGGCCAGACCATCAAGGTGAGCAAGGATGCCATTAAAGGTCCGAGCAAAAGTCGCATCTGGGGTGGCATCGAAACCCCCGAGGCACTCGAGGGAGCTGTGGTTGTAGCCTTGGCTTATTATGACGAGGAGACGGAAACCTATATCGCCAAGCATGTAGCCATCATTCCAGGCATAGCAGCCCTGGCTGTGGTCACTTGCCGGAAGCCCCCGCTATTACCCAAGATGATAAGGCTCAAAGGAACTATTGAGAGCATATCAAACAGCACTATCATTATCGATACTGGCGATACAGCCCAGTCTGTCACTTACAATGAGGAAACTATTGTTGTCATTAAGGCTGCCACTGGCTTAGAAATAGGAGATGAGGTTACAGTTATTGCTCTAAAAAGGGATGATGAACTCCTAGCTAAGGGCATTTTTGCTGGATTGGAGCCTGTGCATGTGATGCAGTGGTTGGAGAGGCATAGAACACAGTGGTCCGAGAGACACAGGACACCGTGGCTAGAAAGATACAGGGCAGGAAATCTAAACAGTTAAATTAACAAACCCGACCTGGTGCAAAAGGGGGCAGCAGATGCCGCCTCTTTTGTGGCATATCCGTATTTTCCAAGCTCCGAGGGCTCTTGTCTAAGCTATCCTAAGGATTCTCCTTTATCTTCATTGGAATTCCAGCAGCCTAATAATCAATCCCTTCCCCTTTTATTTCAGCTTCACAGAAATCCCTAGAAACCAAATCCCCCACTCCAAGAAGCAAAAACCTTTATTTAGTCGCCTCGATTTTATAGAGATTACTTCGCTTTCCCCTCACTATGTTCAGGGCTCTGGCTCACCGCAATGACACGAAGACCCCAGCTAAAGCGCTTTTTATACCTTTCCAATATGGCTATAGTCCTCACACCAAATAGACCAAGAAAAATGGCATTTCCTACGGCATGAGAAGTATCAAACCAAAAACTGCTAATCTGGACAAAAAGTAAAGTTCTTAGTGTAAGCGGGTAAGCGAAGTATAGCCAGAAATAGATGTTTGTTATAAGACCAAAGATGAACCCACAAAGGGCGCCAACGGTAATAAATCCTTTCCTGTCCAAATTGAATCGTGGGAGGTAGGCAGCACCATACCCTATCAACCCCCAGGCAAGCATCTGATATAGCGTCCAAGGGCCTTGCCCCAAGAAAAAGTTAGAGATGAGCGGCGTCATCGCCCCCACCATAAATCCAGGTATAGGGCCGAAGACATAGCCAGAGCAAATTATCAAGAAAGTGCAAGGCTGAAAGCTAGGAATAGCAGCGAAAGGAATCCTTAAAACTGCTGATATAGTCGCCAACATGGCGACTAAAGCTATTTCCTTAGAACCCAATGCGACTGACTCAAATTTGAAGAAAAAGGTTAATATAACCAGAACAGCCAACAAAATCGCCATTAAGCCCCAATTAAGCAGAGTGGCTAAATGAGGAAACAAAACAGAGGAAACGACAAAACCTATAGCGGCAATTAGCACCAGCGACAGGACAATGTAGCTTTTCTTCATGTCATTATTCCTAATGCTTCATCAGCAGTTAACACATCGCTGGGAACACCGTAGTGGTTGAGCGATTGAGCCAGGCGGTTTATTTGAGGTGAGAATAGCAATGCTCGCGACAGCACTTCCCGTTTACTTCCATCCACAACAGTCCTTCCCTCGCTGAGCAATATCACCCTGTCACCATACTCAGCTACCGTTTCCACATCCTGAGTAACCAAAATCACTGCATTGCCATTTTCCCGATATTCGTCTAGAAAACGCATCAACTCAACCTTCAATCTATATTCCATTCCCCTGGTGGGTTCATCCAGAATGATTATCTTAGGCTGAGCTACAAGGATAGAAGCAAAAGCCACCCTCTGTTTTTCTCCACCGCTTAAGGAACGTGGATATCGGTGCCGATACTGTGTAAGATCAAATCTCTCCAGCACCTGGTCAATCATGGACTCCATTCCCTCACTTTTAAATCCCAAATTCTTCAGGGTGAAGGCAATCTCCTGCTCGACTGAATCAGCAAACAAGTGGTCATTGGGATTCTGGAAGACGTAGCCAACTTTCTTGGCTAGATCAGCTATAGTCGACCCTTTAGTATTCACGCCATTTACTATAACATCACCTTCCGTCGGCTTCAGAAGGCCATTAAAATGCTTGACCAGAGTGGTCTTCCCTGAAGCGTTTCTTCCCATAATCGCCACAAATTCTCCCTCGCATATCTTTAAACTTATATTTCTTAGGGCGACAAGGTCACTGGGGTAAACATGATATAGCCCCTTTACCTCAACCATGGGCTGAGCCGAAGCCCTGAGCGTAGCGAAGGGTCTCGGGGATTGCTTCGCCTCACTCGTGATAACTTTTCTTTCTGGCAAATTGAGGTTGCCTTGCTTCGCTTGCAATGGCATTACTTTGGCTAATGCTGCTCTACCTTCCTTAACCGTTAGAGGGATGTTGTCAATTCCGATACCTTTGTCTTTCAATCCTTGGACAAGTTTGATTATCGGTGGTATGCCAATGCCACTCTGCGAGACCTTGTCATCGATCAAGACCGATTGTGGAGTTCCATCAGACACGATCATCCCATTATCCAACACGAGCATCCTATCAACGTGCTGCGTTACTCTGTCCAATCTATGCTCTACCAATATCACTGTAACACCTAATTCATCGTTGAGTCGTTCTACTACGTTAAGAACCTCTTCAGCGCCCTTGGGATCCAGTTCAGACGTGGGCTCATCCAGCACTAAAATATTGGGGTAAAGTGCTAGGACAGAGGCTATAGCTACTCTTTGTTTTTCACCACCGGAGAGCTCATTCACAGTACGATGGCGTAGGCTTGCAATACCCACTGTATCCAATGCCTCTTCCATCCTTTTAGCCATAAGTTCAAAGGGGAAGGCGAGGTTTTCTAAGCCAAAGGCCACCTCCCTTTCGACATCCATAGCTACGAGCTGATTCTCCGGGTCTTGAAATACCATCCCTACTTCGGTAGCCATCTCTTTGGTAGAATGCTTCATTGTATCGAGGCCATCCACTTCCACCTTGCCAGTTATTTCGCCCCCATAAAAATGAGGTATCAAGCCATTCAGACAGCGGCAGAAGCTCGACTTCCCTCCACCCGAGGGACCTGTAATCAATACAAACTCTCCATCTTGAATTTCGAGATTTATATCCCGCAAAGCCGGTCTATCGGTATCGCTATAGCGAAATGTTAAGTTGTCTATCCTAATCAAGGTCAATCCTCCTTTTTAAGGGAGCCAGGATAAACATAATATTTAACAAGAGCACCAAGCCAACCAGCACAATTGCTTCCAGTTGGGTGAAGCTAATCCCCTGAAAAACAGGATAGTAGTTATACCCTCCATATCCCAAGCAACGAATGCCAATGCCGAAAATGAGAGGGAGTAAGGCGCAAACAAGAGTGATAATATCAAATCGGTTCATCTTCAACTCTTTATAAAAAGTTCTGTTTTTGGTTGAGCCAAAAGCCCTGGATTCCATGGCTTCAGCAACCTGGACTGCTCGATCCAAGGAATTGGATAGCAACGGAATGGCAACTGCCATATAGCTCTTGGCTTTTTGAATTCGACTCCCCTTATCGAACTCTAAACCTCTAGACTTCTGAACATCGCTGATACGTTGAGCATCATCAATCAGGGCAGGAGTAAATTTGGTCGATAGCGAAGTGACCAGAACTGATTTATAGGGCAATTTTGCCTTCATCAGTACTAGCATCAGGTCGTCAGGATGAATGGTAAAGGTGAATATAGTGAAAGCAGAAATTATGGCAAGCAATCTCAGGCTATTTCCCACCCCGCAAAGTATAGCTTCCAAAGTCATTTTGGGAGCACCCACTATGGGGATTGCAAAGGGAATTTGATACAGGACATGAGAGCCCTGGTTGCTGGCTAAAGCATTTATGACTATTATCAACCCACAAAGGAAAAGGAAAAACTTTATAAGGGAAGCCCACTCCCTCTGCACTTTAGCAGCTAGAATTAATGGCAACGTTGAGAGGAATAATAAGAGGAGATAAAGCGGATTATTAAACAACAAGGCGAGTATGAAAACGCTGGCGATCCAGGCTAGCTTGCACCAAGGATTGAGCCTATGAATAACCGTACCTTTATCGGTATATTTATAGCTTATCATCGAGGCACCTTTATCACCTCTTCACCCACTATCACTGTGGCATAGGCATAGCGAAATTCCTCATGGTGATTGGTTAATATATCTACTGCACTTTGAACTTGACTTTCATTAGTGCCCGACAGTAGCCAGACTACATTTTCGCAAGCCCCGATTCCTTTGGGATTCCAAGGATTCTGAGTAGCCTGGATGAGCCCGCAGCCCGATTTATATTGTGTCTCATTCCCTTGAGAATCATAAACCACTGTTTTGTCATCCTCAAAGTGAATATAAAACCCCAGCTTCCGATTTTCATTTAGCTCCGATATAAGGGCAAAATCTCTGGTGCCTAAGAGAATTAGATTGGAGTGTTCCTTATCTTGGAATGATAGTTCAGTGGCACCTTGAGCACGAATATCCTTAATTCCTAGCTTCTCTAGCTTGCCAACTAAATCCAAGGCGGTGTCTCGGAAACCTTCGTCATAGACTATTATAGTTAGCAAGTTTTTCCCTTGATAGCCACCGGCAAATGGCTGCGGAAAATCACCGATAATAGCAGGAATAAAGGCATGGAAACTCCAATCATGGAAATCCCAATGTTCTACGTCGCCATCACAGAGCTTATAGTCTAACACCCCGACATTAGCTGATAGGCCATTAATATAGAAAAACCAGTCCTTCCTAACTTTACCTCCAGAATATTGAGAGCGGATCCCGTTTATTGCTTCAATAAAGCCCCCTCCATACTTGGTTTCTACTGTAGCTACCCCTGCCAGGGCATCTAAAGCACTAGTGTCATTGGCTACTATAACTGACTCGTCCAACATCAGGTCATGGCCAAAGTTCTGGGTGACTATCACCCTAGCTGTAGTCTCGGCTATAGGCTGGGGTTTGCAGCCACCTAAGACAATGGTAAGCAGGCAAGCAAGGACGAGCGTGATTACAATTATCCTGGGCAAACTACCTTGCTTTATCTCCATTTGCCTGTAGAAACCGCCCTCTCATTTCTCCGTGGTTATGCTTTACTTTTAATTCTACGAAATACGAGCACTAGAGCTGCGATAAGTCCTGCAATAACTACAATAGCTATCGTGCTACCAGTGTCTAGTCCTTTATCAGAAACCTGATTTCCTATCACATTGAACTGTGCCTGCTGCTCCCCTAAGGAGATAGCGTAAGTGTCAGGAATCGCCTTAGTTATACCAAACACTACAGTCTGAGCTGAGCCTGGTGAAATGCTCACCGTCTGGCTATCCTCCATCTGTCCATTGATATAAAGAACTGCTTCGTAACTCCCAGCTTCCCCACCGCTATTAGTTATATTGATGGATATATTCACTTGCTGATTGGGTTGAGCCTGTTTTGGTGAGATATTAAGCTGGGAAGTTGAAAAACTAGCTGGCTCCTTTGGTGCAGGCAGCACAAAGTCGGCGATAATACTTTTATTAGAGTCCACAGTTATAGTGGCAGGGTTACTGTTCCTGCTGAGGTCACCGCTCCAGCCACCGAAGGTATAACCCTCAGCCGGAATAGCAGTCAGCTCAATTGAGGTGTCAACATCATGAGTGCTACGGGTAACCCCTTCACTTGGTTCGTCTATCTCTATTGCCTCTGCCGTAGGGCTAAGGGTGACACTTCCACCCCTGCTTGGTTTGCAAGTTACTGTTAATGTATAGACTGACGGAATCTGGACGAATTTAGCAGTCACTGTTTTGTTTGCATCCATGGTCACAGTAGTGGAAGAGGATGATGAATTGGCAACATCACCGCTCCAGCTAGCGAATTCCCAGCCTTGAGCTGATGCGGCACTAATTTCAACTGTAGTTCCAGCATAGTAAGGACTACCCGCTGAAGGACTGGTTGAGCCATGTCCTTTCACCGCTAGGGTTAGGATATAGGTTACTGGGGCAGGTGTGACAGTTACTTCTATCTTATCACTGCGTATGTAGCCTGCCTTTTCAGCAAAGACGTGGAGAGTAACATCGTGGTCTACGGAAATCGTTACATTCCCACTGCTATCAGTTGTATAATCTTGATCTGCATGGACAGTAGCTCCTTCGCAGGGCGACCACTCATGAGTATCATCGCTGTACACCTCTACTGTAGCAGCGAAATTCTCGCCTACATCTACCTCTATCTTATCTACAGTTGTCTTCAAAGGAAGATCAGTCCAAGCCCCGTGGTAGAATAGCACTTCCTCGTGCGGAGGATCCGGCGGTGTTGTCTCATTTAAAATGAAATCGCCAGCGCCCACACTAGGGCTATAATAATCCACCCGGTACATCCAGCCACTCGCTCCCTGGCTCTCCTCACCGGCTATAGAGCTTACAAATAATGCCCCATATGTATCAGTTATATAATATGAAAACCGCTGCTCATGGTTGGAGGCTTCATCTAGAGCCCCCAGACCAGTTGGGTCTGACATATGGTAAGTTGTGCTACTATTGTCAGCTGTAATATCCGACTCGGAAACAGTTACATTGCCTCTCCAAATAGTCTCATCCTGTCCCTCGACTCTTGCACAAATCGGTATTCCCTCCTCTGCTCTAAGGACTTTTACCGGATATTGCGCACCTAAAAGAGTCTTCGTGCCAGGAGCAATTGCCTGCCGGGATTGGTAACCACAGGAGATGACAACGAACAGGCAGAGAAAGAAAAGCGAGGCTATGCCTACCTTTGACAACCTACTTTGCTTCATTTATTTACTACGAGTGGCGCAGTAGGTATTCTCTACCCGAAATACAGCATCACAACTCGTATCGCCAGGGCTTTACTTATTTTGTAATCAAAGTAATCTATAACAGCTCTTATGGCTTCGCTCTTATCGATGGTCCCGTTGCTATCCTCATCATAACCCTGAGGGTCAAAGAGGGGATATGGCTTGCCTAAAAGCGCTTGTATGGCGTAAGCAGTCGTCTTAGGCACGCTCATCCCAGGAGTGCCACTCTGCCAGTAGAATGAACCATCGCCTTGTTGGAAACTCAACAAATCATCAACAGGAGTGTTGCCATTCTTAGTCCAAGCTGCACTTGTGGGGTCTTGCCCCGCAGCTACTATAGCGTCAATAGCCCAGGAGTCTGTGTCGGCATTAGTGTCGCCCCAGGAGAGAAAGCCACCATTATCTGTCTGTTGGGTTTTGATATAAGCTAAACCATCCGTGATAGCGGTGGAACTCTGACTCTCCCCGGCAGCGATCAAAGCCATTATAGCCGCTGCTGTATCATCAACATCGCTATCTCCTCCAGTTCCCCAACTCCAACCATGATCTGAGTTCTGGTTATCCTTGATGAAGCCTACTGAATTAGCCACAACCTCTGAACTCTGGCCTTCACCAGCAGCAATAAGAGCCATGACTCCCCAGAAATCATCATTGAGTAGGGATGTGTCACCAATCTGACCGTTGTTGTATTGCCAATTTAATAGATTTACAAAATTTCTGCCGCCAAAGCTCGTTGGGTCTTCATCAGCAGCCACTATCGCAAAGACCATCCTGGCATAATCGGTAACTGAAGTGGCATCCCCTGCATTAGCAGCCAGATAATCAACAATAGAATTACTCCCCACCTTCCAATCATGAGGGTCTTCTCCGGCAGCAGCTATTGCCATAATTACCCAGGCTGAGGTGCTAAATCCTCCTATGTCACCGGCAGTTGTTTGCTCACCACAGAGATAATCCAGAGCATTAGCTACTTCGGTGTCAGTTGGGTTAAGAGGGTAATCAGGTTGCGCCAGAGCTGGCATAGGTAATATCGCCGATGCTACGAGCACCAAAACCAGCAGTAAACTACCTAAAACGCCGAAATCCTTCTTCGTGTTACTCACCTTTACCTCCTTATTAGTAATTAAATTAAACAGCTTAGACAAGACTTTCCTATCGATATGCCTCTGCTTCACCTCCCTCTATGCAAGTTAAGTTTATTATATACAAGTGCACTTGATTAACTCGTATGATAAAACACCATGAGATGGAATGTCAAGGTTCGGAAGAATAATTTTTGAGGAAATACCGCAATTAAGAGAGATAAAGGGTTCTCGTGTTGCTTCAAGCAACAACTATATGTTGAAAGATTTCTTAGCTTCCTTTAAGTCAATGATTTCGTAACTCAGGCTTTCCTCCTGTAACCTCTGCACCAATGCTGAAAGCACATCCTCAGCACAAATAACCAGGAAAGGCAAGCCGCAGTAAGCTGCTTCTACTGCTGCTTCCTTGACGCCTTGATTAAGCTCTTTTCCTGAGCTTACGAACTACGAATACTAGAACTATAATAAGCACGACGGTTACTACGGTTCCTATCGCAGTACCGATGTCCAGACCGGCATCGGAGACTCCACCCGCCTCCGGCGCAGATAACACAAAGTTGGCGATAACACTCTTATCAGAGTCCATAATTACACTAGTGGGGTTAGCGCTTCCGCTTAAATCACCGTCCCAGCTATCAAAGGTATACCCCTCAGCCGGGGTAGCAGTTAGCTCAACTGAGGTGTCAGCATCATAATCGCGAAGGGTAACTCCCTCGCCTGGTTCGTATATACCTGTTTCGCTTCCCGTAGGACTAAGGGCAACAGTTCCACCCTGGCTTGGTTCGGAAGTCACACTTAAGTTGCAAACCTGGATGGGCCAGTCCCCTGGCTCGCCTTTTAGGGTGAAGTAAGCGGTGACTGTTTTATCGCTGTCCATGGTTACTGTGGTGGATGAAGAATCGGGGTCGGCAACATTGTCGGACCAGTGTTCAAATTCCCAGCCTGGGCTTGCTGTGGCGCTGATGTTTACCACGCTTCCGGCATCATACATATGGTTACCCTGTGAAGGAGTAGTTGAGCCACCCATCATAGCCAGAACGTAGGTCACCGGACCGGCTGCACCCGCAGTCACAGTTATGTCGTTGTTCTCAATGGAATACCCTCTTCTGTCCTCATCCAAGACTGTGCCGCGGAAGGTGTAAGTAGTGGTATCGGCAATATTTGGTGCCTTAACCCTGTAGGTAAAGCTTGCCGAGTCCCCGAAAAGAGTGAACCTCACTGTGTTACCTGCATACTGAACCCCAATATCGTCTGACGTGCAGCTGATATAGGTGAAACCATCAGGTAGAGTTTCCTGCACCTGACCCATGGAGCCGCAGCCTGAAGCCTCGATGGCGACATCGAACGCGGCTCGCGAAGCCGCCGATGCCGGGAGCGTTCTGGTGGCCGTTGCCGGCGATGCCAGGACTGGTGCGGCTATAACTGCCATTAGCGTGGCGGCCGCCATTATGGAAAGAAACCCTCTCGGTAGAATTTTCTGTCTCATCTTTCTCCCTTCCAAAGTACAAAGTATAGCATTACGACGTGTATTGTGTGTAATTTGCCTATCAGGCCATTGAAGTAGTCCTGGACAGCTTTGATAGGCAAATTTTGGGAAGCAATGTCGCTTTAACGGAAGCTGTGGCACTGGCTTTTCTGAATATGCCAAGGAATTGTTGTTTACGTCTTACGATTTGAAAATGAGGTTCCGGTGCTGTGGAGATATGTCTTCCTTAAATTGCTTAAGACAGCTCTTAAGCAATTTAAGGCGTTCTATCGAAAGCGAGGTGCTGGCATATATTGTGCGAGAGATACCAATTACCAACAACTTCTCAATGGGAATTTCAATAATCTGGGGCAGTTGAATATATGTATCTAAATTGAAGCATTGCTCCCAATCAGTAGGTACAAAGAATACTTTCTTCTGCGGATTACATCCTCTGCCCACACCTTCATAATGTTTTGATTGCGATGTCGTCTTGAGAACGAGACATACCGAGTTCCTATCCGTATCGTTTAGAACAACAAAAAGCTTATCTCTCTTAGAGCCATCGTCAAATGGATAGTCTTTATAGCAGAGAATTTGTCCAGGCTGTGGCATAATATCTCTATAGAACTACTTGGTGGGGGCAATACCAAAGTTGTGCACAACTTCCAAGTGTTCTTTGAGCGTATCTGTGGCATGGTCTAGGCTAACTGCCGACTCCTCGTCAATGCTAAGTAGATAATCGATGGGTTTGTTCTTGCCCTTCTCCTTTTTTGTAATATCCCAAGGCTGTTTTGGCAGATGGGTGACTTCGGACATATCGCTTGCTGTAGCCTCCTTATACACAAAAGCCAAATTTTCAAGGAGTCTCATTTCTCTTGGAGTAAACACAGACAAATCGGGCTTTTCCAGAGCACGGACTTCGACCTCTTTGTAACTCGGGGCAAAATCGTCCGTTCTTCGTATCAACCCGATTTTTCCCTTGAAGTCTTCAGGCACATTAGCATCTCTTATCTCTAGCCAAAAATCTTTTGGTACAGGACCATTCTCAAATGTGTAATACTCTAATCCAATAGAGGGATAGCCCGTCTGGTTAAAATGCATGAAGTCAAGAAAGTAGAGAAGTTTTGAAAGTTTGCCAAGGTTTACCCGTTTCGTATTACTAGCAAAAAAGAGTATAGCGTTCAGCAATTTCCTTCTGTAGATATTCATTCGTACTCCCTACAACCCTAGTATTATACTATAGGCATCAGCTGTCAAGAGGTGGAGCAAATTTAACTGGATTTTCTGCTCTGCCCTATCTTGAGGAGCATTTCGCAACAAGCTAACTTGTTCGGCGATGCTATATACTGGTAGATTCCTTATCTTTCCGCAAATCAACAATTGTATAGTCCAGGCTTTCCTCCTGTAACCTCTGCACCAATGCTGGAAGCCCATCCTCAGCACAAACGACCAGAAAAGGCAAGCCGCAGTAAGCTGCCTCTACTGCTGCTTCCTTGACGCCGTAAGCATAATCGGGCTTTATGCCTGTCTGTTTCAGAGCTACCAAAGACTCAACGCCAATAGCTCCTACCAGCTTAGCTCTATCTACCTCTTCTCTCAATTTAACGAGGTCGGTATTTCTGAACCCTCCCTCCTGTACATCGGGCACTTGGGCTATAGTAACTTTGCCAGTTTCAAACTTTATTACTCCTTCTATATTGGAGATGCCAACATCCTCACCTTCCTTAGCTTCCGATAAAGCTATCCCTTTAGCTCCTTCACCGCTTATACCACTTGAGGCAAATAACAGGCCATCTTTCATATATAGCGATACTGATTGACCGGCAGATAAGTCGTCATCAGCTATGGCAGCGGAAGTTGATATATCCCTCACCACTTTGTTCACAAACGAAGAGTAACTATGCAATTGCCTGGCCATCTTTAGAATCCAATCTACTCCCTCTCTGGTCACTCTGTACCTGGAACGGCCTTGCGAGCTAAGCCAACCATCCTTTATCAATTCCTTGACATACTCGGAGACTGCCTGCGAGGTAATATCCAGCTTTTTAGCGATGTCCTTCTGCTGTATATTGGGTTGATTTGCCGCTATTTCCAGCATTATCTGGAACTTGGTAGCCAGATTTTTGCTTCGCAATATCTGTGCCATACAAGTATTATACCATTTGCTAATTAGCTTGATAGCGGAGGTTGGATTTGAACCAGCGACCTCCGGTTTGTTCGAAGGCATCTTTGCCTCCTTCCTTTCCATTTCCTTTACCCATTTCCGTGTATAGTCTATTTTAAGATAGGAAGGGCGGAACTTGGCAAGGGTCTTAAGCTCCAAAAATAGGCCAAAATCAGAGAAAATCTCTAAACTTTAGCCTTATAAGAGAGGGGTAATAAAGAAGACGAGGTTTGTGTCACTTAGAGAGTTATGGCTGAGAGAACCTCGACATGGTGTCGAGATATATAGAGGTCAGCGAAGTTTAAGGATACTTCGACAGTCCATCATATGCCTAGTAATGAATAATAGGCATTGCCAAGTTGTAGGCTGCAGCAAAACCTGTAAGCCCTATTCGCTGGTGGACAGTCTGAAATCAAGGGGATCGCTGCTCCAAAGTTTTCGCTAGATTGATTCTTGCTGATAGGCTGGCAAGCCGTCACCTTATTCGAAGCAAGTGCATTTTACGGGAAATCATAAAATAAAATGTATACCTAATGTCAAAAGTCATACTGTTGTATGCTTAGTCTCTAGTATCTCTCGGCCTTTCTCCACTCTGTAGAATTTGCAAACGTAGATAGAACGCAGAAAACATGGCTGAAGCATATCCAGCAAGGTATCCTGCAGCTTCGTTCGCAGCCACCATCAATTTGCTCCACTCCTCGATAGGTGGAGGCTCAATATTCTTTTTGTCTAAATCTTCATAAAGCTTAAATAAGGTCTTAATGCTTTCCAAATGCTGCTGGATCTCGGTAGTGCTATCCCTGTGCTTTCCAAAGGTGTTACCCCAATCACGTTGTAGTTCTTCTATAAGGGGCACTATATCCCTGTCAAAACTAGGGGGTGAATCTGGCATCTTATGTTCCTGCTTTGTTAGCTTAGCAACATATAAGATCATGATGACTGGTCTTGCGGAGGCTATTACGAGCTGGGCGGCATTCATAAGAGTGAATCTTAGCCTATCAGTCGGACTTACCTTACCAGAGAAGAATGCATCCTCACCCACCGAGTTTATCACCTTCATGCTGCCGCTTGGATATTCTTTTCTAGACATAGACTCAGCAAAGCTTCGTGCTACTTCTTCGCTGGGTAACGATATGTTAAATTGTTGTTGACTTTGTATGTTCATCATAAGTGCGTTTAATAGACTATGTACTCCACGTACCTCCTTTTGTGTAGAAGAAACTTCCTTAGTGAGATTCTCCACTTTCCTTGTGAAATCAAACCAGTTGCCTATCTTCAATCTCTCAGCCAGTGGTATGACCGCAATGATTACTAGGAGAACCAATAGCACAGTGGGAGGTTTAAGCCCTCTTATGGGCCAAAGGTAAACGACTAGACCTAAAAAAAGCAACCATGTACATACTAAAAGGATGTCAGACTTCGCTGGCTTTACCATCTACTTAGCCGAGTTCAAAATTGCCTCTTAATTCAATTATACCCCCAACTAACCTCAACTGGAAGGCGTCACAGAAGGAGTGGCTATTTCCATTTGTATCACATTCGGGAAGGAGGATTTAAGTATGGAAAGGATTCTCGAGGCAGCTTTGAAATAAAGTATGGAATTTGGGTAATAGTTGGCATCAAAAGCATAGTAGGAGGCCGTGTTATAATTAAGATAGCGCATTAAGTTGGAGGTGAGTGATGGCAGAATTAAGTAATATAATTTTAGATGATGATTTCTACGGGTCTCTAGAAGTGCAAAAAAGAGCGATAGAATTAGTTACTGGAGTTGAGCGTAGTATGGAAGATTTTGCTTCGATGCTGATTCTTATTGGTTCTATAAGTTTAGGAAAAGCAATTACACCCAAAACTGATATAGAAATGGATGATTTTATTCTTTCTTTGATGGCTCAACCTGGTGCTGAAAACCCCGATTTTATAGAGCGAATATATAAACTAATGACGGCTCAAAGAGGCATGGGATTTAGAGAGTAAATAGAAGATACAGGCAATACGACTAGGCCGTCTCTTCTAATTCGTCAAATTCGAAGCCCTTTTTTGTGATAACAACCTACTGATGTATGACCCGTACTCCACCTATGGGGGGGATAATTCTAAGCTTTCGCCGTTGAATGGACGAGCTTCGCTGTGGATTTGCCGTTGTCCGGTATCAAAATTCGAGGTAAAAGGACTGGCAGAGGGGGGTGGAATCGAACCAGCGACCTCTTACCGAACAAAGGAGAAAAGCGCCCTCCGAATTCCCACAACCTTTTACAACCCTGAGGACTTTATTCGAATTCGTCCTTTCCCATTACCACAAAGATGATAGCCAGTATTCCCAAGACTATGCCAGGCGGGATCAGGAGTGCGCAAATGGCTCCACCGAGCGCCAGTCCCCACGCTCTTCTTTTCAGGGCATAAATACCGCCTACTATGGCCACTGCTCCCAGCGCTATGGGAACTGCCAGGAGACCTGCGACTAAATTTCCTACGATGGGTAAGCCAAACGCTCCTAATACTCCGCCTGCAATTGCCCCTATGGTACCAATTACTATCCCACCAATCACTCCAAAAGAGCCAGCAACAATGCTCAGGATTCCTGCGGTTGTCGGTTTCCAGGTCTTATTCTCCATTTTTACGCCCTCCTTTCCTTCGCTTACTAATGCGATTTTACTACTATTCCTTTCAAGCGCAACTTAAACTATGCTGCGCTGAGTGGTGTGGCAGAGCCAGGCTTATTACCCCCGATATTTTTTTCACTGGATATCTAATAACGGTCTCAGGGACTCTGGCTTCGACAATTATATTGTACCATTATAACCGATTCTTTGGCCCGAACTGTATTATCGAGAGCGCAGGAACACTGAACGTAACAAGTATACAGGGTTGAAACGAAAAAGGCAGACCAAGTTGACCTGCCTTCTCAAACCTCTGAGATTCAATGAGACGCTGTAACTATTAAATCCAGGCCCAACTCACCAGCATGTTCTTTCACAGTATCGACAATCTGTCCGGGTGGTAATTGCAGGTTGATGCTGGTTTGTTCTGCTGGCTCAGGTAATATAATAAACTGCTCTTCACGCCAGGAGACATGCTCATTCTGAGGAATTTTGCTCAAGACATCTTTAATTGCATCTACACCCATCACATGGACTTTTATCAACCCGGATTCAGCAATCTGGTCCTCTTTAGAAATTATTTCTTCCAGCGTTTTATTTCGATTAGTACCTGTGATTAACGTAAAGTGCCACTGGTTATCTTCTGACCAAGAATACAGCTCGTATCCCTTCAAAGAATGCGGCAGTTTATCTACCGAAGTCATCGATGGCTTGTTGATTAGCTTGCCAGCCTGCTCCAGCGATTTAATTACTTCGGCATTATTCCTGGGGTCTTCATCGGTATAAAAAGATGAGGAGGGATAACCCAGCTCGATTGTAATAACTTTCAGTTCCTGAGAGCC
>CAZQBR010000018.1:9374-17491 GCA_964591975.1 uncultured Dehalococcoidales bacterium | reverse complement strand
GTTGCGTCAGACCCAGATGGCGATGCTATTAGTTACGAGTGGTCAACCACTGGTGGGAGTTTCTCCGGGACTGGACCTACGGTCTCTTGGGTAGCTCCGGAGCATTATGGAGATTACAATGCCACAGTTACAGTTAAAGATGGTAAGGGAGGTGTCACACAAGCCACCATAACTCTAAGTGTTGTGTCCAACCAGGACCCGCAGATTCTAAGTTTGACTGCTGAACCGGATACGGTGCTGCCCAATGAGAAATCGACGGTTACCTGTGTTGCTACAGACCCAGATGGCGATGCGCTGAGCTACGGCTGGAGTGCCAATTATGGTAGCATCACCGGGGTAGGTGACGCAGTCATATGGATAGCACCAGATAGAGGGGGAGAGTTTACCATTACAGCCACTGTTGATGATGGGGAAGGCGGTCAGTATGTAGCCGATGTATCGGTTACTGTCGTTTTAACCCAAGAAACAGCAACCTTCACCCCAGTGCTTAACGAAACTGGCAGAGTATCCAGTAGCGGAGATAGAGATACGTCAAGGACCATAGCTGGAGATGATGTCAATGATGTTGCCTACCATGCCTTCTGGAGCTTTGACCTCTATAGCTTGAGGGGCACTGATGTACAAGATGCCAAGCTCACCTTTACTACGAAAGGAGCTGTAGTTGGCGAGCCATTCGATAAGAATACAGGGCTTGGTGGGTTACATATAGTGGCAGTTCGTTATGAACCGGGACAATTGCCCGATTTTGCCCCAGAGATATACAGCGAACTAGCTTCAGTTATGTGGGAACCGCCGACAGAGGATATAGATGTAACAAAATTGGTAAGGAATATTGGGTTGGGACTTAGCGCCAGTGACCGTTTACAGGTGGAAGCTAGCTTTATACACCAAACTAATGGTAACCATATTGCTGAATACGTCGAGTGGTTATCAGCCGTCCTGACTGTCACCTACACGGAAAAATGAGGGAAGGCTTGATTTTTGCCTGGCACACGGATTAATACAGTGCTATAGTCACGGTGCGTCTACTGTTTCTAAATATGAAGGTAGCATTGTTGGCTTCACTTTATTACTGCCTTTTGAAAGCTAGGTTGTTTTATCCTTCCTTGCTTACTCTGCCTATGCTAAAATCCTTTGAGATTCCACATGGTAAGCGATGATGAACTGAGATACTGGGTAGGCCTCTCCATGATACCCGGGATTGGCCGGATAAGGATTTCCCAGCTAAAAGAGCACTTTGGGAGCTTACAAGCCGCTTGGAAAGCTTCAGAAGGCGGATTAAGGCAGGCTGGTTTGGATTCGCGAAGTGTAGATTCTTTGCTTCTGCTGCGCTCCAGAATTCCCTTAGACGCAGAGATGGAAAAACTGGAACGCTACAAGGTAAAGGCTCTTGCCTGTGAAGACCCTTCCTATCCTTCTAGATTAAAGGAGATTTACGATTATCCACCAGTGCTTTATGTTAGAGGTAATCTCCCACCTCAAGATGAGCCTTGCCTTGCTGTGGTTGGCACCCGCCGTACTACTATCTACGGAAGGCAAGTAACTGAAGAAATCGTTGCTGATTTGGCACGAAGCAATATCACCATCGTTAGCGGACTAGCTAGGGGAATTGACTCTGTGGCTCATCGCACTGCTATAGATGCAGGGGGTAAGACTATAGCCGTTTTTGCTTCTGGTTTAGATATTGTCTATCCTGCGGAGAATGCTAAATTAGCCCAGGCCATTATGGAACACGGGGCTCTGGTAAGTGAACATCCCTTAGGCATAAGACCTAAAGCTGAGAACTTCCCCCTCCGTAATCGGATTATGAGTGGCTTGAGCTTAGGAGTATTGGTAATAGAAGCAGGGGAAAGGAGTGGGGCCTTAATCACTGCACATCAAGCAGTAGAACAGAATCGGGATGTTTTTGCTATCCCTGGCAGCATTCTTTCTCCAGCCAGCAAGGGAACTAATCGCCTTATTCAAGAGGGAGCAAAGTTAGTTTGTAATTGTGATGATATTTTGGGAGAATTGAATTTGACCGCGATGGCGCAGCAACTGGAGATTGAGGAATTTCAGCCAGCCAGCGAGATTGAATCAGCCATAACAAGGCAGTTGAGCCCTGAGCCATGCCATATAGATGCAATCTGCCGCCACAGCGGTTTGTCCATGTCGGAGGTGAGTAGCACACTGGCGATGTTGGAGTTGAAAGGGGTAGTGAAACAGGTGGGGAATATGAATTATGTGTTGGCTCGTGAAGTCAGAATAGGATGAGTTATGTCAACTAAGTTGGTCATCGTTGAATCCCCGGCTAAAGCGAGGACGCTCAATAAAATTCTAGGCCGCAGCTATACTATCAAAGCGTCGCTGGGACATGTACGCGATTTGCCCAAATCGAATTTGGGGGTAACCGTAGAAAAGGATTTTGCCCCAAAGTATGTTGTTTCACCACAGAAGAGAAAGGTGATTAAAGAGATTAAAGAAGCAACAAGTAAAGCCAGTTCCATTTATTTGGCTACCGACCCTGACCGTGAGGGAGAAGCAATCTCCTGGCACCTGGTGCAAGCGGCTAAGTTGGATAAGAATGACATTCCTATTTACCGTATTGGTTTCCATGAAATAACCGAGGGAGCAGTTAAAGAAGCATTCAAAAGTCCTCGCTCTATCGATATGAATCTGGTGAATGCTCAACAAACCAGGCGCATCCTCGATAGACTCGTTGGCTATAAACTAAGTCCGTTATTATGGAAGAAAGTTCAGAGAGGCCTTTCTGCAGGTAGGGTTCAGTCGGTAACAGTGAAAATAGTAGTTGATCGAGAGCGAGAAATCCAAAAATTCATTCCCCAGGAGTATTGGGTTATTGAAGTTGAATTAGCTCCATCCGAAGAAAAGGGGGCAAGCTTTAAAGCTAAGCTACTGGGATTAATTGATGGCACCAAGCTGGATATTTGTGAGAAGAAGGAAGCAGATGATATTGTTGCCTATCTGGAGAAGGCTAAATATGCAGTTAAGTCAATACCAACTAAACGCGTAGCTCGGCAACCAGCTCCACCTTTTATCACCAGCACGCTGCAGCAGGAAGCCTGGAGAAAACTGCATTTCACTGCTAAGCGCACTATGGCTATTGCTCAACAACTTTATGAAGGTTTGCCTCTAGCCAAGGAAGGTTCAATAGGGCTCATTACCTATATGCGCACCGATTCCACTCATGTTGCTGCCACTGCTTTAGCTGAAGCGAGAGATTTCATCAGCGAAAGGTATGGAAGTGATTTCCTGCCATCGAAGCCGCGTGCTTTCGCCAAGAAAGTAAAATGGGCACAAGAAGCTCACGAAGCAATTCGCCCTACTAAAATTCACCGTGAACCAGGGCAAATTAAGGCATTCCTTCATTCAGACCAACTGAAGCTTTATGAGCTTATCTGGAAGCGTATGGTGGCAAGCCAAATGTCACCAGCTTTATATGATATGACTAGTGTGGAGATAGAGGCAAGCAATGTTAACTACGAGCCAGAAGCGGAGCGACCTCAAGGCTATCTGCTTAAAGCAGTTAGCTCTGTGGTTAAATTTCCTGGGTTTATGATGGTTTACAGCGAAAGCAAGGATGAAGATGAACGGGGAGAAAACTTCGTTTCCTTGCCTAAGCTAGAAGTTGGTGATGGTTTAATCTACCTGGGAATTCTTCCCCAGCAGCATTTTACTCAACCACCACCTCGCTACAGCGAAGCAACATTGATAAAAGTGCTGGAGCAAAAAGGAATTGGGCGTCCCAGTACCTACGCTCCTATTATATCTACTATTCAGGAAAGAGATTATGTTTATAAAATGGAGGGCAAATTATATCCTGATGACATGGGGATAATTGTCAATGATATTTTGAATAAGCATTTCCCCAGAATTGTCGACCTTGGTTTTACCGCACAGATGGAAGAACAACTGGACAAAATAGCTCGAGGTAGGCAGGAATGGGTAACTGTGTTAAGAGATTTTTATTCCCCATTCGAGGATACACTGAGCAAGGCTTCAGTCAATATAGCTAAGATCGATATGAGCAAGCCAACTAACGAAACTTGTCCTAATTGTGGTCGTCCTATGGTGATAAAGGTGGGGAGATTTGGTAAATTTTTGTCCTGTAGTGGCTATCCCGAATGTAAGACAACTATGCCCTACATGGTTAAAACGGGGGTTTGTTGCCCGCAATGTGGTGGCGAATTGGTGGAGAGAGTCAATAAAAGGAAGAAGGTATTTTATGGTTGTAGCAATTTCCCCCAGTGTCAATTCACTACAAGTTATAAACCAATACCCCAACCCTGCCCTCAGTGTGGCAAGCTTCTGGTATTAAGTAGAAAAGACTGGGTGAAATGTATAGCTTGTGGATATAAAATAAGAATAGCTGAGCTGGAGTCAGTTAACCAAAACAGAGTGAACGCCATTGCGGGGCACGAAGTGCCGAAGCAACCTCTTGAGATTGCCACGCTTCGCTCGCACTGACAAAAAAGGAGTAAGCGCATGAGAATTTTGATTATCAATGGACCAAATTTGAATATGCTGGGCAAAAGAGACAAGGAAATATATACAGAGAAGACTTTGGCTGAAATTGACTCCCTGTTGAAGAAGCAAGGCGAGGCATTAAATGTAGAGGTAGTAACATTTCAGTCTAACAGTGAAGGTGCGCTTATAGGTTTTATTCAGGAGCAATCAAGTTCAGCCGATGGCATAATCATCAACCCTGGAGCGCTCACTCACTATAGCTTCTCTCTTCGTGATGCTTTAGCTGACGCTATGTTACCGATAATCGAAGTTCACTTATCTAACATTTACAGCCGGGAAGAATGGCGGGCAAAGTCTGTAATTGCTCCTATAGTGAAAGGTCAAATCAGTGGCTTGGGGTGGAGGGGATATGTTGCTGCTTTACAAACCTTAGTAGGTGAACTAAAGGGTGGAAATCTCTGATTGTTGCCCTAACCACGAGTTCAGTGAAGTGGAATGCCTTTCTCTTGGCATTCTGAATGGAGTGAAACGGAATGAAGAATCTCGGAGATTCTTAGCGGAGTTTATCCTGAGCAGTGTGAGATTCTTCGCTACGCTCAGAATGACAGGAAGCGAAAGGCTCAGAATAACAAAGGGGGGCTCAGAATGACGAGTAAAATTGCTAAACAGCTAAAGGGTGGAAATTGGGAATAGAGCGATTGCAGGGATTGCGGCCGGTGATTGCCGAAAAGGGCTTAGATGCTCTTTTAGTTTCCCGGCAGGAGAACTTGCGTTACCTTTCCGGGTTTACTGGCTCTTCAGGCTGGCTACTTATCTCCCGCAATAATGCCATTTTTGCTACAGACTTTCGTTACATTGAGCAAGCTAAGGAGGATGTGCGCAATTATGAAATCATTCAAGTTAAAGGAGACTTAAGTAATTGGCTCCCTGATTTGCTATCAAACCTAGGTTGGCGGAAGCTGGGCTTTGAGGCAGATTTTGTTTCTTGCCAGAGTTATTATAAGCTCAGCGAAACAGTAAAATCCAAGCAAGTTAACCTTGAGCTTATCCCTGCCACTGGTCTTATAGAGCAGCTTCGTAGTGTAAAGGAATTAGAAGAATTGAAGCTTATTAGCAGTGCAGTGGAATTAACTGATGCTGCTTTTGAACAGGCTAAATCAGTAATTCATCCTGGCGTAACGGAAAAAGAAGTAGCTTGGGAGATAGAGAAATTCCTTCGCCAGAGAGGGAGTGAAGGATTAGCTTTTGAAATTATTGTAGCCTCAGGTCCCAATTCAGCTTTGCCTCATGCCAAGCCTACCGAAAGGGCAATTTGCTCCGGCGAACCAGTGCTGATTGATATGGGGGCTAGGGTTAGTGGTTATTGTAGCGACTTCAGCCGCACTTTATGCTGTGGCGAAGCTGACAGAACTCTGCAGGAAATTTATAGTATAGTTTTGAAGGCGCAAACCGCCGCTATATCAGGAATTGAATCAGGCATGGACGCTTCTCAGGCAGATGGGCTGGCTCGAACCATTATAGAGCAAGCTGGCTATGGAGATGCTTTCGGGCATAGTTTGGGACATGGTGTTGGGCTTGAAGTGCACGAGCTTCCTGTACTTGCTCCCAATTCCTCAGATTTGCTTATAGATGGCATGGTTTTTACTGTAGAACCTGGAATTTATGTCCCGGGTTGGGGTGGTGTTAGAATTGAGGATATGGTAATTTTAGAAAATGGCAGAGCCAGAATGCTTACCAAGTCAGCAAAGGATAGCTTTCAGCTATCAGTTTTTAGCAATCAGAAAGCTGACGACTGAGCGCTGAATGCTTGACAATGAAAGATTTCAGAAGTTTGAAGGCATGGCAAAGGGGCCACGAATTGGTACTGTCCGTACATAAGGCTACGCTATCCTTTCCTCGAGAAGAGATCTACGGATTGACAAGTCAGCTTCGAAAGGCTGCTTCATCAGTTCCGGCGAACATTGCGGAGGGATGTGGTTGTAATGGAAACCGTGACTTCGCTCGCTTTTTGGGGGATTGCTTTGAGGAGTGCCAGTGAGACCGAATATCACCTGCTTCTGGCCCGAGACTTGGGATACTTGGATGTAAAAACTTATGAGGGATTGAATAATCAGGCAGTGGAAGTGAAACGCATGCTTACAGGATTGATACAAAAACTGAATGCTAATGGCTGACTGCTTATAGCGAAGGAACGGAGGTTACTATATGATCGATGCTGGGGAATTGAGAAAGGGGATTGCCATAGAGTTAGATGGCAGCATATATCAAGTTGTGGAGTACCAGCATGTTAAGATGCAGCAAAGGCAACCTGTAATCAGGTTGAAGCTACGTGATGTCCGTAGTGGAAATATCATGGAGCGGAATTTCCAGTCTGGCGACAAAGTTGAGCCAGTCTTTCTGGAGCACCGCACCGTCCAATATCTCTATAGTGATGGCAGCCTCTACTATTTCATGGATAACGATAGCTATGAGCAGATAGTCTTGGCCGCGGAGCAAATAGGAGAGGCAATAAACTATCTAAAAGATGGATTGACTCTGGAGATTCTTACCTCTAGGGGTGAAGCAGTAAGTATAGAGTTGCCTACTTCGGTAGAGCTCCAGGTTACAGAGACAGAACCTGGTTTCAAGGGAAATCGGGCTACCGCGGGCACTAAATCTGCTAAGCTGGAAACAGGCATTGAGGTTCAAGTCCCTATTTTCATTGATATAGGCGATGTTATTAAGGTTGATACTCGTACCGGAGGATACCTAGAGAAGGTGAGTTGATTGTTGAGAGCTGATTTACATGTTCATACCTGTTATTCCGGGGATTGTGGCACACCTCTCAAGCAAATAATTTCTAGTTGCCTTAAGGTGGGTGTAAACTGTGTTGCCATAGCTGACCACAACACAATTGCTGGCGCCCTAAAGCTAAAAGAGATGGCTCCCTTCAAGGTGATTGTTGCTGAAGAAGTGTTAACCCCCGTTGGTGAGTTGATGGGGCTATTTCTAACTGAGGAAATTCCCAAGGGGCTATCCCCCGAGGAGACAATAGCTCGAATCAGAAGTCAGGGTGGGCTGGTTGGCGTTCCTCATCCATTTGGCCGAGCACCTTTCCAAAATGCTAAGAAGCTGCTGTCAGAGAAAATTCTATCTCAGGTTGATGTCATAGAAGTTTTTAACTCGCGCACTCCCTTTCCTAGTAGCACCACTAAGGCCTGGAAATTGGTCAGGGAGCGTGGATTGGCTGCCAGCGCTGGCAGTGATGCTCATACTGCTCGTGAAATTGGGCGAGCATATGTGGAAATGCCTGAATTCAATGGCTCGAAAGATTTCCTTGACTGTTTAACGCAGGGCAGAATATTTGGCCGAAGGTCTAGCCCTTTGGTTTACTTTGCTATCACCTGGGCAAAGATAAGGAAGCGCCTTGCTTAAGGAGGTAGAGCTAAGCTTTGCTGAAGATTGGCTGGTTTTCCACAGGCAGGGATGAAGCGGCACGTCAGCTTCTGCAAACTGTGTGGGATAAGATCCACAGCGGCGGAATTAAGGGCGAAATTAGCTTCGTTTTCAGCAATCGAGAGCCTGGCGAAGCAGAGGAAAGCGATTTGTTTTTTGAGCTAGTGCACAGCTATGACATTCCTCTTGTTTATTTCTCCCATAGAAGATTCAAA
>CAZQBR010000018.1:7902-9274 GCA_964591975.1 uncultured Dehalococcoidales bacterium | reverse complement strand
GAGGGTGAAGCGAAGCAATCCCGAGAGAATTGGCGACTTAAATATGATAGGGAGATACATAGAAGAATTGAAAGATTCGCCCCTGACATTTGTGTCCTTGCCGGTTATATGCTCATCGTAGGAGAAGAGCTGTGCCGAAAATATAATATGATTAATCTTCATCCAGCACCTCCCGGCGGGCCTACAGGTAGCTGGCAAGAAGTGATTCGAAAACTGCTACAAGACAAAGCTGAGAAAGCCGGAGCAATGATGCACTTGGTCACTCCTGAATTAGACAGAGGGCCGGCAATTAGTTATTTCACCTTCTCTATCAGAGGCGAGCCATTTGATCAATATTGGCAAAAGAATGATAAAGATACGCTGTTCCGTCTTATTCGCCAGTATGAGCTTGCTAGGGAATTTCCTCTCATTATCTCCACGCTACAAGCTCTGAGTCGAGGCGAGGTTGGACTAAGAGAGGATAAAGTAATTGATGCCCAAGGGAAGTCAATTAGTGGATATGACCTTACAGAAAAAATAGACCAATCAGTGAAGGGCAAGATTGCTTCGCTTCGCTTGCAATGACAAATAGGGGTATCATTGCGAAGCACGGAGTGCTGGAGCAATCTTGAGGCCAGAACAAAAAGATGAGAGGCAAGACTGAAATGAACCTAATCTGCTTTGACCTTGAAGGTCCTTTAGCTCCCCAGGATAATGCCTATGAGTTGGTGAAGCTGTTCCTTCATGGCGATAAAGTTTTTGAGGTCATCAGTAGATACGACGATTTGCTAACCCTGGAGGGCAAACCTGACTATGAGCCAGGAGATACACTGGCTCTCATCGCTCCCTTCCTTGCCTATCATGGGATAAAGGAAGAACAAATCACCACTATGGGACATGAAGCTAGCTTAACCACAGGCGCGGCTGAATTAATCTCTAAACTCGAAGCTCGAGGATGGCAAGTATTTTGCATTAGCACCAGTTATGAACAGTACGCTTTACCTGTAACGCAAAGGTTGAGTATACCCAGTGAAAATGTAGCTTGCACCTCTTTCCCCCTAGATCTAATTTGTCAGTTGCTAAGTGGAGACGATTTCACCTTGCTAAAGCAAGCAGAAGAAGAATTTACAACCCTCAGTGATGATGCAATGATAAAACAAACGCTGGACCGCTTTTATTGGCAAGAATTGCCCAAGACAAGCTCGGGAAGAATTATAACCCAAGTGAAACCTGTAGGCGGGAAACGGAAGGTGGAAGCATTGGAATATTTCGCCACCAGAGTAGGAAAACCACTTTCCCAATGGGTAGCAGTGGGAGATAGCATCACAGATTTCAAAATGCTCCAAGCGGTGAATAGAGTCGGCGGTTTAGCCGTTGCTTTCAATGCTAACGA
>CAZQBR010000018.1:0-7892 GCA_964591975.1 uncultured Dehalococcoidales bacterium | reverse complement strand
GCTAACGAGGATGCTCTGCCTGACTCCACCATGGGCTTGGCATCTACAGAGTGATACGATTTATGGACAGCTTTAGAAGTTTGGGAAAGGGGTGGGCGGGAGGCAACGGAGAAAGTAATTAAGAGTAGGGAGAAAACTGGTGGCAGTGGTGATAGAGGCTACTTCCATTGGCTAGCTGGAATTCAAGACATAACTCGCCCACTGGAGAGCCATAAAAGAATAAGGCGCTTGGTCAGAGAAGAAGCAGCCAAATTGGGCTAATATATATTCCCTAATCTCGTCTCTTAGTACCGTTAATCAGCCACACCACTGTGGCAATAAGGATTACAGAAATGATGACAACAGTAATCAAGCCTGCTTTGCTTAAGCCCAAAAAGCTTGAAGGGCTAGCTGTGTTCAGTGTCAAGACTTGGCTAGTAGCTAACAAGGAGTTCACTTCTTTTCTGGCTTGGAGAGTATTTCGTCTACAATTCCATATTCCACTGCTTGCTGGGGGTCGAGATAAAAATCCCTGTCGGTATCATGGGCAATCTTCTCCATTGTCTGACCTGTGTGCTTAGCAATGATATTGCGGATTGTTTCCTGCATCCTCATGATTTCCCGAGCAGCAATTTCAATATCGGCTGCTTGACCTTGAGCACCTCCAACTGCTTGGTGGAGATGTATGGTGGAGTTGGGTAGAGCGTACCTCTTACCTTTAGCTCCAGCGCAAAGAAGCAAAGTGCCCATACTAGCTGCCAAACCAACGCAGATGGTGGATACACCGCAGCGAAGAAGCTGCATAGTATCATAGATAGCTAAGCCAGCACTGATAACGCCGCCAGGACAATGAATATAAAGACTTATATCCTTTTCAGGGTCTTCCCTCTCCAGATAAAGGAGTTGTGCGATGATGAGATTGGCTATCTGGTCATTTATAGGGGTGCCTAAAAAAATGATCCTTTCCTTCAGTAGAAGGGAATATATGTCAAAGACACGCTCGCCACGGGCGCCGGTCTCAGTTACCGTGGGAATTATTACTTGAGATTTTACTTCCATTTGGTTCTCCTTCGTTTTATTCCTCTTCATAGCCGCTGACTATTTGTACTAATTGGGCTATTGTCTTCTCGGTGCGTAAAGATTGTTCGATTGATTCTCTAACTTGGGGCAAGGCAAAGAATTGTTGTATCCCCTCTTTATCCTTGGCATCCTTCATAATTTCCTCTACTCTATTATCTACTTCCGACGAATCAATTTCAACCTTTTCTTCCTCAGCTATCTTATCTAGAACGAGAGCGTTAATAATTCGCTTTTTGGCCATAGGACGCAGTTCCTCCCTATGTTCCTCCTTTGTCTTGTTAGTTCTGTCGAGATAGTCTTGTACCTCCCTGAAACCAAAGCGTTGTGACTCATCTTCAAGAAGCCTATCAATTTCCCTATCTTCCAAAATAGGAGGGTAATCTACCTCGCTGAGTTCAATGGCAGCATCGAGAGCTTTTTGCCTTAGCTTCTGGCGACTTCTCTCCTCAGCTTCAGACTTCAAATCTGCAACCCACTTTTCCTTCATAGCAGCAAGGTTATCATAGCCAATGCTCTGAGCAAATTCATCATCAAGCTGTGGCAAGTCCTTCTCCTTTATTTCAGCAACAGTAACCTTGAAAACGCATTCCTTACCGGCAAGTTCCTTGGTTCTATAGTCGGCGGGAACATTAAGGCTGAAAGCCTTTTCCTTGTTTTTTTCGATACCTGCTAGGTTTTGGTTGAATCCAGGTAGAGGAAAAGTTGATTTTTCACTCACTTCATATACCATGTCTTTATGGTTTAGAAATGGCTTACCTTCAATGGTAGCTTCGATATTCATGGTAATCACATCATCAAATTGAACAGGACGGTCTACAGGTGATAATACTGCTTGTTCCTGTCGAATCTGTTCTATAGCTGCTTCGATTTGCTCATCACTGATTTCCACCGGCTCAGGCTCCAACTTTATGCCATGGTAATTGCCAAGCTTAGTTGTAGGCTTGAGGGGCACGATGGCTTTGAGAACCACGGGGGCAGTTTGAGTAATTTCTATCTGTGGCTCAGCAATAGGCTTGATCTCCTGCGATTCAATTGCCTCTTTATAAAGCTGTGGTATTAGACGATCCAGGGCATCTTCCAGTAAAGCGCCTTTGCCTAGATGCTGCTCTAGAATAGCTCTTGGTGCCTTTCCTTTGCGGAAACCAGGTATAGATGCCTTATTAACTAAGCGATGATAAGCTTCACTTAGGGATTTATCTAACTCTTCTGCTTCAGCCTCTATAGTGAGGGCTACTTGACAATTTTCCATTTTTTCCGTGCTTACTTTCATATCTCACACCCTTTATCATTCTGAGCGTAGCGAAGAATCTCCTCTTTAGTTCCTTCCTATCATAAGGATTCAAAGCTTTGGCTCACTGGAATAACCTTCGCGAAGAATCTCATGCTTCAATTTTAAATTTAGTTCATCAAGCTGGTTCCTATCAACGTATGAGGGACTGTCGAACATCAAGTCAGCAGCATTTTGGTTTTTGGGGAAGGCAATGACCTCTCTGATACTTTGCTCTCCAGCGAATAACATTAGCAATCGGTCTAGTCCTATGGCAATGCCACCATGAGGTGGTGCTCCATATTCCAGCGCTTTTAAAAGGCATCCAAAACGGCTTTCCATTTCCTCTTGGCTATAACCAAGAAGTTCAAATATTTTCTCCTGGAGCTGGCGCTTATGGATTCTGATGCTGCCGCTGCCAAGCTCGCAGCCATTGCACACAATATCATAATGGCGACCATGCACCTTGGCCAGTTCGGTATCAAGCAACAGCATATCTTCCTCCCGCGGTGCAGTAAACGGATGATGCATTGACTCCCAGCGACCTGCTGTCTCACTCCATTCCAATAGAGGGAAATCAACTATGAAGGTAAAAGCGAGTAGCTTAGCATCGGCTAGGCTAAGCCGGCGTGCCATCTCGCGACGCAACTCGTCAAGCGCCCTGTTAGTCACCTCTAGTTTGTCAGCGATGAATAGTAAAAGGTCACCAGACTTTGCATCGAATCTAGCAGCTATATTTTCCAGTTGAGCTTGAGTCAAGTATTTGGCATCTGCTGACTTTACCTTATCTAATGCCACAGATTCTCCTGTAAAAGCTATAGTGGTTAACCCTTTAGCTCCGTTGGCTTCAGCCAGATTGATTAATCCATCAAGTTGATGGCGGCTGTAATGACCACAACCAGGAACGCATATTCCCTTCACCTTGCCGCCCTTCTCAGTAACAGAACGGAAAACATCAAAGTTAGTTTGAGCAGCGATATCAGATATATCTTTGAGTTCCAAGCTGAATCTCATATCTGGTTTATCTGTGCCATAGCGCTCTGTTGCTTCCTTGTAGGAGAGGCGTGGGAAAGGCTTTAATACTCGCATTTCTGGTTCAATAATCTCTACAAGCGAGGTGAAAAGCTCCTCCATAAGTTGTAATATATCCTCTTCTTCTACAAAGCTCATCTCCAGGTCAAGCTGAGTAAATTCAGGTTGGCGATCCGCTCGAAGGTCTTCATCTCTAAAGCAGCGGGCTATCTGGAAATATTTTTCAAAACCAGCTACCATGAGGATTTGTTTGAGTTGTTGTGGAGATTGAGGGAGAGCATAAAACTTGCCTGGATTGAGGCGGCTAGGTACAAGGTCATCGCGAGCTCCTTCTGGAGTGCTCTTAATCAAACTAGGCGTCTCGATTTCGATAAAGCTTTTGGCATCGAGGAAGGCGCGGATAAACTTTATCGCCCTGTGGCGTAAGATGATATTATCCCGTACTCTAGGTCTTCTCAGGTACAGATAGCGATTTTTGAGGCAAAGTGATTCTTCAACTTCCACATCCTCATTTATGTAAAATGGCGGAGTCTCTGAAGGATTAAGGATGGCAGCCTTTTTAACTATGACTTCAATATCTCCGGTAGCCAATTTGGAGTTCTCTGTGCCTTTAGGACGGGGAACAATTTCTCCAGTCGTCTGAATTACATACTCATTGCGGAGTGAACCAGCTATCTGATAGGCATCTTGGGATACCTGCGGGTTGAAAACTACTTGGACTATCCCTTCTGTATCTCGTAGGTCGATAAATACCATGCCGCCATGGTCACGGCGTCGATGTACCCAGCCAGCTAAAGTTACCTTCTGGCTAACATGTTCTTTTCTCAGTTCACCACAACTATGGGTTTTGAGCAAAAATGATCTCCCGCTTCGCGTATGTACTGATTATAGCTTATGGGGAACTTTCCCTCAATCGCTAACAGTGGATTTCTTCCTTGGCGATTTCGTTTACTAGCAGATATTTCCTAAGAGTCTCCTTTAGTAAAACTAAAGTATGGCTCAAGCTGGCTATACTTAAAAGAGAAACCTTTCAATTACTTCTCCAGCATTATCGAAGCGGCAATTCGGGCAGCTTTTTCAGGCGGAACACGACATTTCCTCGTCCCGTCATCTTCAAGAAACTTCTGCATCTCCTTTGGATCCATGGTGTTATACTCTCTACCCATTATTTTAGGGCGTATATCACCACACATGGTGCTACCAAATTCCTCTTTAAAAGTCTCACAAAATCTCCATACTTTTTCCTTGAGTTTAAACGCCTCCTCTTTTGCTTCAAGAGTGTTGCTTCCGGGATCGGGAGGTTTACTTCTCCCATAGGCGAGCCCTAATGCCATGAGGCCTCCGATAACTGCTCCACACGTCTCTTTTCTGCTCACAAGTCCAGGCATGAATGTTGCAGCTTTTAATATATCATCTCCCCCGCCCAGGTTAAATTCTTCTTGCAGGGCAGCCAGTGTGCCTTGAGCACAATTAACAAGAAGCTCTTCTTGGTCTCCCGCTTTCTTTGTCACTCGGTCAAGAATTTCTTCCTTTGAGCCTTTACTTAGCACCTTGGTTATTCCTCCTTTTCTTCTCATTATTTTTGCAATCTATTGAGATTGCTCTATTTGTAATGACATCATGGCTGCAGCAGTTCCTGGAGAACAGCTATTACATCTTGCCGAGGAACGCTACTGTGAATCACCGCCTTGCCTATATCTTCTAAAAGCACCCAACGGATTGTCCCTCCTCTTACCTTCTTATCCAATTCCATAGCTTTCTCCACATCGGTTAAGTCTATTTTGAAGAAGCTTACAGGTAAATCAAATCTTTTTAATAGGGATTGTTGCTGTTTAACTCTGGCCGTAGATAAAAGACCTAACCTCTGACTAAGCTTACCTGCACCCACCATGCCAATAGCTACTGCTTCACCATGAAGGAATTGCCTATATTGAGTAGCTGCCTCCAACCCATGGGCAATGGTATGCCCATAGTTCAAGATAGTGCGTTTGCCTTTCTCTTTCTCATCCTCGGTGACGACCTGAGCCTTAATGGCAGCGCTGCGAGCAACAGCCTGTGTGAGCATATCCGGCTCTAATTTCATTAGCTTGGCAGCGTTGATTTTCAGAAACTTAAAGAACCCTTCATCTAGTATGAGACCATACTTAATCACTTCAGCCCATCCTGAGGTCAGCTCACGCTGAGACAAAGTGGTAAGAGTCTGGCAGTCAGCCAGGACAAAGTTAGGCTGATAGAAGGCGCCGATAAGATTTTTCCCCTGAGGGTGATTAACTCCTGTCTTGCCTCCAATGCTGGCATCCACCATGGCTACCAGGGTGGTTGGCACCTGAATCCAGGGCATGCCTCGCAAGAAAGTGGCAGCGACAAAGCCAGCTAAATCACCCACCATGCCACCACCTAAGGCGATGAGGATGTCATCCCGCTCCGCTCGGTGTTCTACGAGAAAGTCATAGATTCTGTTAGCGAAGTCAATGTTTTTCGTTGTCTCGCCCGGCGGCACAACAAAGGAGTTCACTACGAAGCCAGCATGCTCCACGATTTCTCTAACCTTGCGGCCGTAGAGGGAAAATACAATTTCATCGCTAATTATATTGACCGTACCACATAAGCCCCTCTCTTTTATCTTTTCCCCTAGCTTGTCCAGTAGCCCCCAGCCAACAAAAATGGGATAGCTTTGAGTGGCAGTTTTCACCTCGCAGGCAATGTCCTTATCAGTATCATTGCAACCCTTCCCTTTGTCATTGCGAGCCCTTCGCCTCTTGTCATTCTGAGGGAGAGAAACGGCTGAAGAATCCCGCTCAGGGTAAACTCCGCGAAGCAATCCCCAAGCTCTTACTACCTCCTCAGCTACCTCACTAATGCTTAAGTCATCGGTGTGAACCGTCCAGTCAACATTAGCATAGTAAGGCTGCCGAGAGGCTTTGAGCTGCCTGATGCGTTCCAGAGGATTGTTATTAGACAAAAGAGGGCGAACTTCGGTTTCAGAGCCATAATTGCTTTCTTGGAATAAACGCTGATAGATTGTCTCTGGCTTGGCTTCAAGACAAATGATTAATCCATTTCTGGCAAGCAATTCAAAGTTTTGGCTATCAACAAGAGCACCGCCTCCAATAGCTATGACCGATTGTTTTTGCTGACAAGCCTTCTCAATTATATGGCTCTCGAGCTCCCTGAATTTGCTCTCCCCGTCTTGCTGAAAAATCTCAGCTATTGGCTTGTCGCTCTGTTTAACTATCTCCTCGTCAGTATCGATGAATCCCCAATTTAACCTCTGGGCCACCTCTCTGCCTACAAAAGATTTGCCAGTAGCAGAAAAACCTGCCAGGATGATATTATCTCTGCCCATTTCTAATGGCTCAGTATAGGAGAAAAAGCTAACTTAAAGCAAGGACTAACTCTTTCAAAGCGAGGCTAAAACCTTATCATCAAAGCAGTGATCTTAGAAATTGGTGAAGTGAAGGGAGTCTGATGTGTTCGCTATTCACTACAAACGAAAAGGCGAATATGTGGTCTTTAAGTTCGGGCCTTAAACGTCCATCAACTTAGAGCCGTAGGCGAGATATATTGCTTAAGTAATTATGGTAGTTTGCCAAGGTCTCTTTTAAGTTATCTCCGCCGAATTTTTCCAAACAAGCATCGGCTAAGACAATAGCTAACATTGCTTCGCCAATCACCCCAGCAGCGGGGACAACGCAAACATCGCTGCGCTCATAATGCGCTTTGACCACCTCGCCGCTACGCAAATCCATGGAGGGCAAGGGCTTAGCGAGAGTAGCAATAGGTTTGACCGTGGCCCTGATTACAATGGGTTCTCCATTGCTTATGCCGCCCTCGATGCCACCGGCGCGGTTAGTGGCGTGGCGCCAGGGGAAGGGCTGCTTTGAGGGATTGGGGCCAATAATGTCGTGGGCTTGCGAACCTTTGAGCTTGGCCAAAGCAAATCCAAAGCCAATTTCTACTCCCTTCACAGCGTTGATGCTCATTATCGCCTGGGCAATTTTGCCATCGAGGCGGTCATCCCAGCTAACATGGCTTCCCAAGCCTATAGGAATGCCATCGGCAACAATCTCAAAAATACCACCCAATGTGTCTCCCTCAGCTTTAGCTTCATCAATAGCTGCTATCATCTCCTTTTCCATCTCGGCATCAGCACAGCGAACCGGAGAAGCTTCTACCTGCTGCCAATTTATAGAGATTGCTTCGCGGAGATTGTCTTGAGCGGGATTCTTCAGCCGATTCTCTCCCTCAGAATGATAAGGGGCGAAGGACTGGCAGCTAACAGGCCCGATTGATGTAGTATGGCTGCGAATGGCAATGCCAAACTCCTCAAGAAATCTCTTGGCTACAGCCCCAGCGGCTACCCTGGCGGCTGTTTCCCTGGCACTGGCTCTTTCTATTATCGGTCTAATGTCTTTGAGTCCATATTTAGTTACCCCAGCCAGGTCGGCGTGTCCCGGGCGCGGACGAATTATGGATTCAGCTTCCTCTTCCGGCGGGGAGACACTCATCACCTCCAGCCAGTTTTGCCAGTCCC
>CAZQBR010000017.1:0-17520 GCA_964591975.1 uncultured Dehalococcoidales bacterium | reverse complement strand
CGATAGTGTACAAGATTTCCAGGATGAAGGATGTACCCAACGAGGCCTTTGAACAAAGGACCAAGGAATTATGGTCGGAGATGGAACAAAACTTAGTAACTCGCAAAGGAGTCACCTAAAAATTCGAAGAATTTGTAGGTGAAAAAGGAGGGCTGTTATGGATTTCTCCTCGCTTTATATTAAGGAAGCAAGAGCAATTAGTAAAGCTAAGGGATCTTTGCTTATAGCTGAAAGCATTCCCGGGGTAAGGTTTAATGAGATAGTTGACGTTCAACTTAGCAATGGTGAGGTGAAAAGCGGCCAGGCGATAGACATCAGTGAAGAGGCAACCGTGATTCAGGTATTTGGCGGAGTCAGCGAGGTAGACCTTATTGGGGGCAAAATAAGGTGCAAAGGCGAGACCTTGAAATTGCCAGTATCTATTGACATCTTCGGAAGAATCTTCAATGGGATAGGAGAACCTATAGACGGGGGGCCGCCCGTGATTCCTGAGGATTACCTGGATATTAACGGTGAGCCTGTGAACCCCGCGGCCCGCCAGCCACCAGCCGAGTTTATTGAAACCGGGCTCTCGGCAATAGATGGTTTAAACGCTTTAGTTAGGGGGCAAAAATTGCCCATATTTAGTGGCTCAGGTCTGCCACACAACCGAATTGTGGCTCAAATAATCAGGCAAGCCGCAGTCAAAGGCCAGGAGGAGAAATTCGCTCTAGTGTTTGGTGCCATTGGTGTGAGTTACGACGATGCCTCCTTTTTCATGAGGAATCTTGAAAGAACAGGGGCACTGGAGAGAACGGTGGCCTTCATCAATACCGCATCAGATCCTGTTATTGAGCGGATATCAACCCCAAGGTTGGCTTTAACCGCGGCCGAGTACCTGGCATGGAAGCAGAATATGCATGTGCTGGTCATACTTACTGACATGACCAATTATTGTGAAGCTCTTCGTGAACTTTCTTCTATGCGTGAGGAGATACCATCGAGAAGGGGATATCCAGGATATATGTACACCGATCTTGCCACAATGTATGAGAGAGCGGGTAGGATCTTCGGAAAGGAAGGGTCAGTAACTATAATGCCTATTTTGACTATGCCTGATGATGATATAACACATCCCATACCCGACCTCACTGGTTATATAACTGAAGGACAGATTGTGCTTTCTCGAGCTCTGGAAAGAAAGGGAATATACCCGCCAATAGATGTATTCTTGTCCCTTTCACGGATGATGAAGGAAGGAATCGGGCCAGGTAAAACGAGGGAGGACCACAACAACGTCTTTATGCAGTCATATGCTGCTTATGCTGAGGGGTGTTATCTCAGAGAGATATCAACCATTGTAGGAGCTGAGGCATTAAGTGAGGGGGATAAAGTGTACCTAACCAATGCGGACGAGTTCGAGAAGAAGTTCATAGCTCAAGGTGAGTTTGAAAAAAGGAAAGTAGAAGATACCTTAGATATAGGCTGGAAGCTGTTTTCGGCGTTGCCTAAAGAAGCCCTGAAGCTAATTAAAGAGGAATTCGTTGAAAAATACCTCACGCCCTTCGAGAAGTAAGAGGTGGCGTTGGAAGGCTACCTTAAAGATTTAACCATACGCAAATGCCACAACAATTAATCAAAGTAAGACCCACAAAAATTGAGTTGGTAAAGCTGAAGCGCAGGCTTTCGTTAGCTGAGAGGGTGCAAAAGATACTAAAGGATAGACTCTCCATACTAACTATGGAATTCTTGCAGGCAACGAGAGAGACGGTGGAAGCTAAAAGAAAACTAGTTGATGTGTTCTCTGAGGCCTACAAGGCATTATCAATTGCCACTGGGTATCATGGGTACATAGCGATGGAAAAGGAGCTTATAGCAACCGAGGCTGATTTAAAAATTGTCGCTGGTTTAAGGAACATAGCCGGCGTGAGAATTCCCTCTTTTGAGCTGATGGGTAGCGAAAAGTCAATGAGAGGATACAATCTGATTGATACCTCTTCATGGTTGGATCACGCAGCCCAACTATCTGAGAGATGTCTTGAAGCTATTGTTGAATTGGCCGAGCTTCAGAGGGGCTTGGAATTATTGGGAATGGAGATAAATAGGACAAAAAGAATAACTAATGCCTTAGAGTATATAATAATCCCTGGGTTACAGGTGACGATAAAGTACTTAAATATGAAGTTTGAGGAACGGGATAGGGAGGAGAAAGGACGGCTGAAACGGGTGAAGATGCTAGTTGCAGGAGGGTAGATGGATGCCTAATGGCTTACCTTATGAGAGGATGCTTCAAGAATGTTTGAGGGGCGAACTCAGGTTGGTGAATGCTGGGCTACCAAGGAATCAAAAAACACTATCCAATTTATTACATGAGGAGTACCCTCATGTAGTCTGTAGCGATGGCAGCACTCATTTGTTTAAGAGGAGAGAGCTGGAATATCTTGCAAGCATGGTAAATGTCACCGAGCAAGAAGTATTATTGCCTATGATTATAGAGCTGGGGGAAAATCAAGCTGAGGCGGCAGTAATGTGTCAAGGAGAGATGGAGGAGAAGATTATATCAAAAATTCTTGATATGCCTGTCACATGCGAGCAAGGAAGGATTAGAATATATAAACCACAGTTAGCCCTGTTAAGGAAGATATTGAAAACAACAACCCAGTATGTATTCTCCCCTAAAGTCGTTGCATAGAAGCACCTGGTAATCCTGAATCACATCAGGATTGGTAGTTTTCACTCAAAAGCAGTTACCATTCTCCTCAATTAAGTTTCTGGCTGATTGGGTTTTGTGCCATATTTGCTACTACTGCTCCTAATACTCCATTGATTAGCCGAGATGAAGAATCGCTGCCAAAGCTCTTGGCTAATTCCACGGCCTCATTTATGGTTACCTTAACTGGGATTCTATTATCAAATAAAACTTCAAAGATGGCAAGACGCAAGATGTTTCTATCAATGATGGACATTTGCTCTGTAGGGAAGGCGGGAGCAAGGTGTGTAATGAGGCCGTCAAGCTTGGATTTATTTTGGATCACTCCTTGCACAAGCTCTTCACTAAAGCTAATAGCTTCTTGAGGCAGCGGGTTTTCCCTTGTTAGATGAGCTAAAGTTTCGTCTGCTTTATGCCTTGTGCAGTCAAGTTCATAAAGCGTCTGGAGAGCAACAATTCTTGCCTTTCGCCTGATACCAGCCATGGTTCCTCATCTTCACCGCTGTCCGCTATCTCTTTAAGGAGGAGGGTTAAACTGAGGGAGCTGCTTGACATCTTCAACTCCTGAAATGTTAAAAATTTGTAACTCTGGGTTGATCCGTTTAATCAAACCGCTGAGTACCTTCCCGGGACCTATCTCGTAAAAAGTGTTGACTCCCCTATCAACCATGTTTTCCACGGAACGTTGCCACTGGATACAACTACGAAGCTGCTTTAAAAGCTCTTCCTTTATTGACTCGACATCAGTTAATGGTTTAGCAGTTACATTAGCCATTATGGGAATCTTGGGAGGCTGAAACGTGAAACCTGAGACAACTTCGCGGAATTCGGCTATAATCGGGTTCATTAAAACGGAGTGAAAAGCTCCGCTTACCTTCAATGGGATAGCGCGAGCACCTTTCATTTTGGCTAATTTGTTAGCTTCAGTCAAAGCATCAATAGCGCCACTGATTATAATCTGCCCGGGGCAGTTTACATTGGAGATTTCAGTTTTACTGTGAAAGCATATATCCTCAACGGACTCATTACTGAGCCCTATTATGGCTAGCATGCTTCCGGGACTTTTCAGTCCAGCTTCATACATTAATCTACCTCTTTCCCGAACTAAAATCACAGCATCAGATAGGCTGAGCACGCTGGCAGCCACAAGAGCGGTGTATTCACCTAAACTATGTCCAGCGACAAATGCGGGGGCAGGTAGGCCATCGTTACTAGCCTCTTGAGCTGCTTTAAGGCAAGCGATGCTAGTCGTTAGTATTGCTGGCTGTACATTCTTCGTCTTAGTAAGTTCCTCCTCGGGCCCTTCAAAACACAAGCGAGAAAGAGGAAAGCCTAGAACAGTGTCAGTTTCGTCAAAGATTTCCCTGGCTGAGGGATAGCTGTTGTATAGATCGAACCCCATTCCCGTTTTCTGAGAGCCTTGCCCTGGGAAAACGTAAGCTATCTTGGACATCTCAACCATACGCTTAAGTAGCCTTTTTCTTTGGAGATTTAACCTCAATTACTTGCCTACCATTGTAAATACCGCAAGTAGGGCAAACATGGTGGGCTAGCTTAGCACTGTGGCACTGAGGGCAGATATCCAGAGCAGGTAAATTTAATTTAAGGTGGCTGCGCCTTTTCCCTTGGCGCGCTTTAGCGTATTTCTTCTTAGGTAGAGCCATTATAAGATTATCTCCTTAATTTCAGCACAATCAGGCCGGCATAGTGGCTTCATTGGCAAATTTAATAAAGTATATTGCCGCATTGCCTCGCCTAAGTCAAGTACATGATTAGCATCAATGATGAAACTGGTTGATTCTTCTGGCAAGGAAAATGACAAACCGCTAGTCACATCAACTGTTGAAAGAAATTCCTCCTCTATGTTAGAATTTATAGGGCAGAGGAAAGTGTGGAGGCAACGACTGCACGTGAGCTCTACTTTAACAACCATCTGGCCTCTAACTAGAATCCCTTGACCGCTGCGAAGTAGCGTCAGTTCTCCTTCGAAGGAATCTTTGACTTGTTGGTCAACTAAGTCTTCTATATGATAGCTGCGGGTGGAGCCAATAGGTTCTTTCAATAGTTGAGATACATTTACCAAACTATCAAAACGTTTCCCTTTAAGGTCTTCTAATTTCATGGCTAACATTCTGGAAATTGGATGCAAGTAGGATTATTATAATAGCAATTTACGAGAGCTTCAAGCATTGAATATAAAAGAATTGGAAACAAAAGTGAAGGGTTTGCACTTTTAAGGGAGCATTTCTGGCTACTAGAGCTAAGTTGAAGTATAATTAGGGAAATAAAACTTGTACTCCTGATACCCTTAGCTAATCAGGAACGCGGGATCAGATTAAGGAGCAGTTCTTTAGCGATGATTAAGGTGGGTATCCCAAGAGCCTTACTTTACTATCAATATTATCCAATGTGGAAAACTTTTTTTGAAGCGCTAGGCGCGGAGGTAGAGATATCGCTGCCAACTAATAAGGCCGCATTAAATTTAGGTGTTTCGCGAGCAGTCGCCGATACCTGCTTGCCGGTAAAGATCCTATTGGGGCATGCCATTTCTTTGATAGATAAGTGTGATTGTCTATTTATTCCTGCTGTTACTAGTTTGGGGAGGGAAACTTATAATTGCTCTAAAATTATTGGCTTGCCTAACATGACTAGAGCTCTAGTCCCAGAGTGTCCCCTCATTCTTAGCCCGGAGATAAATGTCGAGAAAGGGCGCTATCACTTGTACCGGAATATCTATAAATTGGGATGCCATTTTACCTCGAATCCATTTAAGCTCAAAAGAGCAGTTGAAGAAGCCTGGAAAAGTAACCTGGTCTACCGAAACAAAATGTCTGATGAAGGAATTATGCCCAACCAAGCAGTTGAAGAGATATGCCAGCAAAATTGTGAACCTGAACATAGCTTAGATTCGTCTCCATTCAGAATCGCTGTTATTGGACACCCTTACGTTCTCTATGATGAGTATATTAACCATCGGCTCATTTCCTGGTTACAAAGCAGGGAGATTAAAGTTTTCACCCCGGAAATGGTGCCTCAGGAGGCACTTAATGCTGCGGCCAAAAGGCTAGTGGGCGCTCCCCATTGGTCATTTGAAGCTGATATAATTGGCGCTGGAGAATATTATTTAGAAGCGGGGGTTAATGGTATGATTAACGTCTCTGTTTTTGGTTGTGGCCCTGATTCAATGATGGTAGGGTTTGTGCAGCACCGGGCTAAGGAGCTTGAAATTCCTTTTTTACCACTTAGTTTAGACGAGCATAGCAGTGAAGGAGGTTTACTCACTCGTTTAGAAGCTTTCCTCGATATGATTAAGAGAAGGGAAAGGGTATGCGTATAGGCATACCCCATTTTGGTAGCGCCTATATTCCCGTAAAAGCTATGGCTCAGAGGTTAGATGCTGGTGGTAATGACCTAATAGTCCCACCACCGATGACTCAAAGAACACTAGACCTTGGGGTTAAATATTCACCCGCGGAGGCTTGCTTACCTTACAAACTTACCCTGGGTAGTTTAATTGAAACTTGTGAGTTAGGGGCAGACACCTTAGCTCAGGCAAGAGGCACTGGCATTTGCCGATTAGGCTACTATGCCAGGGGGCAGGAACAAATGCTTCACGATTTAGGCTATAATGCTCACTTTCTCACGATTGATGTATCTCACCACAAAGGCGGGAGTATCCTGCACCTTATAAGGTACATGACTGATAATGCCCCCTGGCATGAAATTATCCTGGCTTTTCTCTTTGGCATGAGTAAATTATTTGCCTTGGATAAGATAGAAAAAGTAGTTCAGAGGACGCGGGCAGTGGAGCTGGAGAAGGGGATGGCTAACCAAATTTACCGAGAAGCTATGACGGCGATTGATGAAGCGCCGAATCGGAAGGAAGTAAAAAAGCTAACTAAACATTATATCGGTAAGTTAAATAAGGTTGCTAGGAATCCTAAGGCTGCCCCAATCAAGGTAGCTATAGTTGGCGAAATTTATGTCCTTATAGAGCCTTTCGCTAATATGGATATAGAGGTTGAATTGGGCAAGTTAGGAGTAGAGGTACATCGGACTATGACTATTTCTCGATGGGTCAAATATAGCCTCTTCCTTAATTACTTAGGTATAGATGAATGGAGGGAGGTCCATAAACTAGCTATGCCTTATCTTGACCATGATGTTGGTGGTGATGGTTGGGAGTCGGTAGGGGAGAAAGTGCTTTATGCGCGTAAAGGATATGATGGTGTAGTTCACCTGGCACCTTTTACCTGTATGCCTGAGATAGTGGCTCAGAATATTATGCCATCAACCAAGGAAGATATAGCTGTCCTCACTGCCGTCTGTGATGAACAAATGGCTAAGCCAGGAATGTTGACCAGGCTCGAGGCTTTTGTGGATCTACTGGAATTCAGGAGGAAGAGAGAAAATGGAAGAAGAGCTTGAAGCACTAGGAAAATTTATCAGAAGTAAACAAATGATAAGTTTCTTTATTCTTGCGGCTATCGCTGCAATTCTATTTTACCCCATTTTGAGTCGCAAGCAAAGAAAAGCGTTGGAATTACAGGAAAGTATAAAGGAATCTAATAAGGGTGGGCTTAAAAGCTTCGGTGGAGCATCTCTTGAAAGGGTAGAATAAAGGAGAACTGTGAAGGCTTATCTTGGTGTTGACGTTGGCTCAGTTACTACCAAATTAGCTTTACTTGATGAAAGCTATGAGCTTTTAGCCTCTATTTACTTAGGAACTAAAGGTAATCCAGTAAATATGATAAAACAAGGACTAGAGGAGATAAGGAAGCGGATGCCGTCTGAAGCTGAAATCTCTGGAGTAGCTACTACAGGAAGCGGTAGAGCTTTAGCTGGTGTTATTCTTGGTGCGGACTTAGTAAAAAATGAGATTACTGCCCACGCCATTGCTGCCATGCGCTATGTGCCTGATGCGCAAACTATCTTTGAAATTGGAGGTCAAGATAGCAAAATAATAATGATTCGCGACAAGGTGGTTGTTGATTTTGGCATGAATTCGGTATGTGCTGCTGGCACTGGTAGCTTTATTGACCATCAAGCTGAAAGGTTAAACATAAGAATTGAGGATTTTGGGGAGCATGCCTTGAGAAGTGAAAATCCGGCACGTATTGCTGGGCGCTGCACCGTGTTTGCTGAGTCAGATATGATTCACAAGCAGCAGATGGGTTACCCTCTTGATGACATTATCTATGGTTTATGTCAATCTTTGGTGCGTAATTATCTTAACAACGTTGCTTTAGGCAAGGAAGTTCGGCCCAAGTTAGTATTTCAGGGTGGAGTTGCTTTTAATAAAGGAATAATTAGGGCGTTTAATGAAGCCTTCGATTCGGAGGTTTATGTCCCTCTTCATAATGAGCTTATGGGCGCTATAGGAGCTGCCATTTTAGTGCACGAAGAAATGGAAGCCGAGGGAAATCACCACAAGACTGAATTTAAAGGATTTGGTGTTAGCCAGACAGAATTTAAAGTTTCCTCTTTCATATGCAAAGCTTGCCCCAACCTATGCGAAATCTCTCAAATTTCTGTTGATGACAAAGCTTTGGCTAGGTGGGGGGGGCGTTGTGATATGTGGGAGAGGGTGGAGGGCAAATGAAAGTTATTTTTCTAAAGGACATTTCTGGGGCGGGAAAGGCTGGCGAAGTGAAGGAAGTGACTAAAGGCTATGCTAGGAATTTTCTATTACCTCAGGGTCTAGCCTTGGCAGCTATGCCAACAGCTATAAAGGAAGCGGAATCAAGACTCGAAAGGGAGAGAAGTGAGGAAACTGTTGATCAAGCTAAATTAGCTGAACTAGCCCAACAAATTGAAGGAAGTGAAGTTCATCTTCAGGCTCGTATAGGCGTTGGGGACCGCTTATTCGGCTCCATTACTGCTGCTGATATAGCTCAAGAGTTAAATCGAGTTACGGGTTTTTCTATTGATAAAAGAAAGGTAGACCTGGATAAGCCTCTGCGCCAAGCAGGCAGCTATGATGTAGCTATTAAGTTCGCTAAAGACCTAGTGCCCATGGTCAAAGTAATTATTGAGCCGGAGAAAGCCTGAAGATGGCAGAGAGTAAATTACCGCCTCATGATATTGAAGCAGAGGAAGCAGTGATTGGCTCTTTGCTTATCGACCCTGAGGCTATATTAAAAGTTGCCGCTTTCCTTAAACCTGAGGACTTTTTTGATGAAACGAATCAGGCGATTTATCAAGCTTGCCTATCCCTTTATCAACGTCCGGAAAATGAGGTTATAAACCAGATTACAGTAGCTCACGAATTAATGCGCCAGAATAGATTAGAGCAAATTGGTGGTGCTGCTTATCTAAGCCATTTAATATCCATTGTACCCACCTCCTTGCATGTTGAGCATTATGCCAAGATAGTATCTAACGTGGCAATAATGCGGAGGTTGATTGCTGCTGCCGGGCAAATTGCTGCCATTGGCTATGAGGCTGCCCCAGATATTGAGGCTAGCCTTAATAAAGCTGAGGACATCCTGTTTCAGGTGCGAACGAGACAAAGCCCTCGAGATTTTATTTCAATCCGTGAGGCTCTAGGGCGATACTTTGAGGAGGTTGGGCAACCTGCTGCTCCCGGTGAAAAAGAGATACAATATGTTCTAACTGGCTTCGCTGAATTAGACGATTTCCTAGGGGGATTGCAAAGGTCTGACTTAACTATTCTAGCTGCCAGGCCCAGCCTAGGGAAGACAAGCTTAGCCCTAAATATCGCCAGAAACGCTGCTATGAACCAAAGGGCTTGCATTGCTCTGTTCAGCTTGGAGATGTCTCGGGAGGCAGTAGTTCAACGCTGTCTAGCTAGTGAATCAGGTGTGGACTCTAGACTGGTTCACCTGGGACGCTTTGATGAGCAGGACGAAATGAAAATCATGGAAGCAAGTGGCATTCTATCTGAAGCGCTCATCTACATTGATGATTCCCCTCAGCTGCGCACTGTAGATATGCGAAGCAAGGCACGGCGCCTTCATTTTGAACGCAGCATCGATTTGATTATCGTGGATTATATACAACTGATACAAGGTGATGGCCGCAATGAGACTAGAGTCCAAGAGATGACTAAGATAACTGGTTCCTTGAAAATGTTGGCCCGAGAGCTGAACGTCCCCGTATTAGCGATATCTCAACTCAGTCGAGCTGTGGAGTGGCGTGCCTCTCATGTACCTCACCTTGCTGACCTACGTGAAAGTGGCAGCATTGAACAAGATGCTGATGTCGTTATTTTTATCTACCGAGATGATATGGCTTATTCCGCCGAAGAATGGAGCAAGATGCACGATCCTGAAAAGGAACCTTACCCCCGCGGTATCGCCGATATTATCATAGCTAAACATCGTAATGGCCCCTTAGGGCAGGTTAAGCTACGCTTCGTGAGCAGGATAGCCAAATTTGATAGCTTAGGGAGCGAGTCAGTTTCCGTTTCTTAAAAGGTAACAAACATGGCAAATCGGAAAACCTTAAGTTCTCAGATAAAGGCAGATTTTACCACTTTACCCAATTCTTTCTTTACTCAAGTGATGCCCAAAATTCAGGACATAGTTGAACTTAAGGTAGCGTTGTATGTCTCCTACCTGATCCAGCGGAAACAGGGATATTCCCCATTTGTAACTTATGAGGAATTGCTATCTCAGAAGCTAATGGCAGCAGTGGAGGAAGGAATATTTCGTCGAGCTTTAAACTTAGCTGTAGACCATGGCGCTCTGATACACTCGACCTTAAATATAGGTGAAGAAGCTAAGGATATTTACTTTATTAACACGGAATCTAACAGGAAACAAGTTGGGAACTTTAAGCCAGGAGAATTCCCTCTTGGGGAAATGATGCCTGAAAATGGGGAAATAAGGCACAATATTTTTGCTCTGTATGAGCAGAATATAGGCATAATAACGCCAATGATTGCCGAAGAACTTAAAGAGGCTGAGAGGCTTTATCCATCTCCATGGATTAATGAGGCCTTTAAGGAAGCAGTTACGATGAATAAACGCAGCTGGAAGTATATCGCTCGCATTCTTGGGCGGTGGGCTAGCGAAGGTAAGGACAGTGGAGAGTATAGGAGAGACATTAAAAAGGGTGATCCCGACAAATATATCAAAGGCAAATACGGGCACCTGGTCAAAAGATAGCACCCCCACTTCCTCGAAGGGAGAGAGTGAAATCTGCCCTATTTGTAAAGGGGCTGGGTTCGTTCATCCACTTTTAGATTCAGGGCGACCTGATTTTAGCCGAGTAGTACCCTGCCAGTGCAGCAAAGTGGAGCTAAGAAAGGAAAAAACAGAATACCTGGAGAAATATAGCAATCTTGGCTCTCTATCGCAGCTTACCTTTGATAATTTATCCCCTAAAGGAAAGACGGAGGATGCTATTTTCCAGGAGCACTTTACTCAGGTTTACCAAGCTGCCAGAGCTTTTGCTGATAATCCTGAGGGTTGGCTAGTATTTTTAGGTTCTAGCGGCTGTGGTAAAACGCACTTGGCTTGTGCTATTGCCAACCACCGTCTTAGCTTAGGGCAGCCTGTATTTTATATTGGCGTTGCCGATCTTCTAGACCACCTCCGCTCTGCTTTCAGTCCCACAAGCAACATTACTTATGATGAGTTATTTGAGCAAGTAAAGAATACACCTTTGCTAGTGCTGGATGATTTTACTATGGAGAGCGCTACACCTTGGACTAAAGAAAAATTGGAACAACTCCTCAACCACCGCTTCAACACCAGGCTGGCAACAGTAATCACCACCGATGTGCCGCTAGAAAAACTTGATGAACGCCTACGTGGGCATTTTATCGGCAATGAATTTTGCCAAGTATGGGAAACTGAGCAGAGATCGAGATTGGAGTACCAAAGTAGCTTAAAATTAGAGCTACTACGAAATATGACCTTCGACAATTTTGACCAGAAGAGAGTAGATTTGCCTCTAGAGAAGCGTCAAAATTTGCACCAAGCTTTTCACCTAGCAGTAGAATTCGCTCGCTCCCCAGAGGGTTGGTTAATATTTACAGGTGATAATGGTTGTGGTAAGACTCATTTGGCAGCAGCTATCGCCAATAATAGGCTGGCACAAGGAAAACCAGTCTTTTTTGTAGTTGTCCCTGACCTTCTTGACCATTTGCGTTCTACATTCAGTCCGGATAGCAAAATATCCTACGATGAATTTTTCGAGGGGATTAAAGAAATTCCGTTGTTGATACTCGATGATTTTGGGGAGCAATCGGCCACATTATGGGCTCAGGAGAAGCTGTATCAATTGATTAATTACCGTTATAATGCCAGGCTGCCGATGGTGGTCACTACATGCCTTTCCCTGGATGAGATTGAAACACGAATTAGCTCACGAATGGTAGACCCAAGACTAAGCCTGGTATTCAATATCATTGCTCCTGATTATCGTGGCAATGTGAAACCCGCAAGGCAAGCTAGCGTTCCCAAAAGGCATTATTCCTGAATGCCAGATTATTGCAATTGAAATATATGATTGTTAAAATGAGCCAACGCTGATGCAGAAGGCCTAGTTATGGTAGATTCCCCGGTTTTAGTTCTTAATCAAGGCTATGAGCCCCTTAATTTGTGTCGTACCCGTCGGGCTATAGTGCTCGTTTTCCGTGGCAAAGCTGAAGTGCTGGAAAACGGCAGAGGTGAGATCCATTCTATTAACCAATTTTTTCAAATACCGTCGGTGATTCGCCTCGTTTATATGGTTAAGCGGCCACACCATAAAAGGAAATTGACCAGATTTGAAGTGTTTAATCGTGATCAATATGCCTGCCAGTATTGTGGACGACGGATCAGGGAACTTACCTTAGACCATGTTATTCCAAGAGGACGAGGGGGGGAACATACTTGGGAGAATGTAGTTAGCGCTTGCATTCCTTGCAATCGTCGCAAAGGCGGGCATGCACCACACGAAGTCGGGATGAGGCTGCTGCACCAGCCACACTCACCTCATAGTAATGGGTTCTACATTCCATGTTACTATCTTAATAGCCATCGTGAGTGGCAAAAATATTTGCCTCCTCAACTCTTCCCCCAAGCTAGTTGATCCAGAGGTAGTTCTCTAATGGTCTGATCTTTAAGTTCAACTGACACGTTTTCTTTTATCGGGCTGACGCTCACTACCTTAGCTTTGCCAAAGGGTGTTGATACTTCCTGACCCAGCCGAGGCATCCTCTCCTTCATATCAGAGTACTCTTTGCTTTCGTATGCCAGACAGCAAAGGAGCCGTCCACAGATGCCTGATGTCTTCATAGGGTTTAGGGCTAAACCTTGCTCCTTGGCCGTTCTAATGGACACTGAGGGAAAGCCAGTTAGGAAGCTTTGGCAGCATAAAGGATAACCACACTTACCTATGCCACCTATCAGTTTAGCCTCATCCCTTGGTCCTACTTGCCTTAATGCAACGTGTGTTTCCAGACTGTGGCTTAACTTCCGAACCAATCCCCGGAAGTCGACTCTCTCCTTAGCACTAAAGAATACAGTTACTCGACCACTCTTGAGATCAGAATGAGCTGCTAAAAGCTTCATCTTTAAGCCAAGGTTGGTCACCATTTCATGGCACTTAGTCAGGGCTTCGCTTTCTTGGTTCTGCCGAGCCTTTTCTAAATCCTCAATCTTAGCCAGTCGTACTACTCTCATTAACTGCTCGCTTAAGTCACTTTGTTGAATTCGAGCTTCGGGAACGACGACTTTAGCTAGGTCCAACCCATGACTAGTATCTAGTACTACATAGTCGCCGAACTGTAGTGATATATCAGCAGCATCGCAGTAAAGTAGCTTGCCTCTGGGCTTAAAACAGACTCCAACTATGTTAGACATTAATAACCTCTTGGCTTTCAGGGGGATCAGTTATTTTTCCTGGGTAAATTGAGCATTAGCGATTCAACCGCTAAACGGGGATTAACATTTTTAGAAATTTCCTCTTGTACCAAGTGTAAATTAGCCAAGAACTCTTTAATTTCGTTTAAACTCAAGCTCTTTGCTTGTTTTTCCAAGGCCATTTCGTAGTCTATATTGGCGATGGCCTCCTTGCAATCACCTTTGATAAGCATCAAATCACGCCACCAACCGAGCCAAATCCCCATCACCTCTGCTACGGACCTACGGTTCTGGCTAAATTGGGTTGCTAACTCCTGGGCATAGGCAAACCTCTGCTCTAAGCTGGCGCTTGTTAGAGAAGATAGCTTAGTTACCCTTTGAGATCGCTGTTCTAGTATGTCGTCAGCCAGGGAGGATAGTGCCCAGCCAAGGCAACCATGGCACAACCGAGCCAAAAGTTTTGCTTTACCTGCATCAATGTTATATCCACTAATAAGTATTTGCTCCACTTGCTCTAATGGCATAGGCTTCAATTCTAGCCTCTGGCATCGCGATATAATCGTGGGCAAGAGGCGTGCCTCCTCAGCGGTTAACAAAAGCCAAACTACTTTAGGTGGAGGCTCTTCCAGTATCTTAAGCAAGGAATTGGCTGCCTCAGTGGATAGATACTCGGCATCCTCAATAATAAACACCTTACACTTACCTTCGTAGGGGGGCAAATTAGCCAAGCGTTGAAGCTCTCTCATGGCATCAATGCCAATCTCTGTTTTAGAATCCAAGCCAGTACAGATAACATCAGCATGCTTGTGCTCAAGGATTCGGTGACAGGAGTAACATTGACCGCAAGGTGGCTTGCGGCCATCGCAATTTAGAGCCTGGGCCAAATTAAGGGCTAAGGTTCTTTTGCCTACATGATGTGGCCCTACGAGTAGATAAGCGTGAGCTGTGGTATTCTCTTCAAGGCTGCGATCCAACAAAGCTAAAACTTTGTCTTGCCCTATAACTTGCCACATCTAAATTACATCCAGTTTCATCAAATCCTGATAGCTTTCCCGTCGCCGAACAAGACGTGCTTTGCCCTTCTCTACCATAACTATAGCTGGCCTGGGCAAGGCGTTATAATTGCTCGACATGGGTATAGAATAGGCACCGCAAACTGGAATGGCTATGATATCACCGGACTGCACTGAAGCCAAATTGGTATTCCTTACTAAGATATCTCCAGATTCACAAAGCTTGCCTGCAATAGTAACTATGTCACCTTCTGCCTCCAGAGCTTTGTTGGCTACCAAAGCTTCATGTTTGGCTCCATAAAGTGCAGGGCGGATATTGTCGGCTATGCCACCATCAATGCAGACATATTTCCTCACTTCGGGTATCTCCTTTATTGCTCCTGCGGTGTATAGTGCTATTCCAGCTTGCCCTACAATTGCTCTTCCAGGTTCGATAATGAGTCGGGGGTAGCCTAGTCCTGACTCTGGAATAAAGCTGTTTAACTTATAGCTTATAGCCTTAGCATAATCGTCCACAGTAAGCTCCTTCGAATCTAAGGTGTATGGGATTGCGAAGCCACCACCAATGCTAAATTCACTAATATGGAAACCGTATTTTTGGCTAACTTCTCGGGCGAAATGGAGAACGAGCTCTATAGCTAATTCATAGGGCTTTGTCTCAGACACTGGAGAGCCGAGGTGGAAGTGTAACCCCAAAAGGTTAAGCTTAGAGGCTGACATAGCTTGTTTTACCGCCTCTTCAGCTTGTCCCGTAGCTAAAGAAAAACCGAACTTGCTGTCTAGCGTTCCTGTAGCAGTGTATTGGTGGGTATGGGGATCAACTCCTGGGGTGATGCGAAGCAAGATATCCTGACTAATATCCTTTTCCTTAGTCAGGGAACTAAGCAATTCGAGCTCACAGAAGTTATCCACCACAACGCGGCCGATGCCCCAATCTAGGGCTAGCTTTAGCTCCTCTGGCGTCTTGTTATTGCCGTGGAAATAAACTCTGTCCAACGGAAATTCTACTGAATGGCTGATGCTAAGCTCACCTCCTGAGACAACATCAAGCCCTAAGCCCTCTTCCTTAAGGATTAGGGCTAGCGCTCTATTCAGAAAGGCCTTGGAGGCGTAGATGACCAGGGTGTCGGCATAGCGTTTGGAGAACCTATCTTTAAATTCACGGCATTTGGAGCGAAGGGTGAACTCATCGAAAAGATAGAGGGGAGTGCCGAATTCTCTAGCCAAGTCGACGACATCGCAGCCGCCGACACAGAGATGACCTTGGTTATCTACCTCGGCGGTTAAAGGGAATAGGGATAGCTTGGATGCTTTGCTTGTGTTCAATTGGGAATATAGTAACTTTTAATTTTGAGCAATGCAAGTGGAAAAGCAAATTATTTAGCAATCCGCTAATAACACTCGGTGACTATTAAACAATCTGCCATCCGCTTTCAGCCAGAAGTTGTGGCAGGCCTTTGGAGGTGCTCTCCCATATAATATATAGTTTTTATGCCATTTATTAATTGGGAGCTAGCTGCCCTCTTGGGGATGAATCCATAGGCTCCTAACTGTTCAGCGGCAAGTATGTTCTCCTCATCATCGTACTGTGATAGCATCAACACCCGGGCTTGAGGATATTCCTTGTATATCCGCTTGGTTGCCTCTAGCCCGTCCATCTCCGGCATGACTATATCCATTATCACCACATCAGGCAAAAGCTGGCGTGTTTTTTCCACCGCGTCTTTCCCATTCACAGCTTCACCTACTACTTCAATGTCTTTTTGTAGCGTGAGCACAGCCCGAATTCCATCCCTAACCACAGAATGGTCATCTACTATAAGCACCTTTATTCGTTTGGCTGCTCTCTCCAGTACTGCCTGAGTTCGAACCGCCATCGAAGCTGGCTCAATCGGCTTGGCTATGTAGTCCTCGGCCTCCATCACCATAGCCTCATCCTTCCTCCATCCCTTTATAAGCTGCTTTTCCGGGGCAGCGTCGATCACCAGGACAGGCAAATCCTTGGTCTTAGGATGCTGCCTTAGCCATTGGTGTAGAGAGAATGCTTCGCCACGAGGAGTCATGGTTCCCAGAATGATGACGTCAGGGTCTATTGTCTTGATTCTTTCCTGTACCTCTGCCTTGTTGCTAGCAGTGGCAACCTGATATAGCCTGGCTTCTAAAGTCCTTTGCAAAGCCAGCAGAAAATCGGGCTCATCATCTACAATTAAAATCTTTTTAGTGATTGCCATTTTTAACCTCCCTTCCTTATCTTAGATTTGATTAGCTCGCTCGACCTGCGGCTACTTTTTAATCGAAACCTAACCATGCACGCTGGCCCCCAATCCAGCGGCCTCTAAAATATCAGGCACGATACCTTCCCTCCCCACCGCCATAATATGAACGCCGTGGCATAGGTTCAATTCTCTTATCGTCTTTACTAGCCGCACTGCAATTCCAATGCCCTTCTGAAGTCCCTTGCCCTTTTCTGCGCTAGCTAGCTCATCAATTACAGCCTGGGGAACTATTACCCCGGGGACATTGTCGTTCATATACTGAGCCATCCTTGCTGAAGCTAGAACTATAATGCCTGCTAGGATTTTGACGTTAAATTGTCTGGAATATTGCATGAACTTGCGGAGGCAATCCAGGTCATATATGCCCTGAGTCTGGAAGAACTGTGCCCCGGCTTCCACCTTCTTATCAAACTTGATAAGTTGTGGCTCGATGAAATCCGCTGCAGGGTGAACCGAGGCACCAATGCAGAATTCTGGAGCGTGGTTGAGGTCGTTCCCTCCCAGATCCTTGCCTGATTCCATTATTCTGATCATTCTTAGTAGCTGCACGGAATCCAGGTCAAACACTGGTTTTGCTTCCTTGTGGTCTCCCACATCAATAGAATCGCCAGTGAGGCAGAGCACATTCCCGATGCCTCTGGAATATGCCAGAAGCAGGTCGGCTTGGAGTGCCAGGCGATTGCGGTCACGGGTGGTCATCTGAAAGATAGGTTCGCCACCATGTT
>CAZQBR010000016.1:0-17961 GCA_964591975.1 uncultured Dehalococcoidales bacterium | reverse complement strand
ATGGATATAAGGTAGGCAAGCACCCACAGGGCACAAGGATTGAAGCCATCAACAAACCCCAGAATTACGGCCAAACTGGGAAGGGAATAGTTAGAAGTCTTTATTTTCCCTATGATGGGCAGCGTTACTTCATCTTTGGGTTTGTCACTTTCTATCTCCGGGCAATTCCCTGCCAAGCATTGTTGCAACGTCTCCTCAATCTCCTTGCCCGTTGTCTCTTCTGAATTCCAGCCAACGAAGGCTTGCCCCCCAAAAATCGTTGTTGGAACACCTAATTGCTCGTCTTCTAGCCCTACGCTTGCAAGCATCTCCGAGAGTAGGGCGGATCCCCCAGATTCCGAGACATCATGATAAACAAAATAAATTGAAGGATAGGTACTGGCTAATTTCTCATTGAACGGCTTTTGTTCATCGCAGCCCTTACAGCCTGAAAGATAAAAGAAATGAACCTCAAGGCCTTCATCGGTAATCGGCTCTGCCGCTTTCTGACCCGTAAATATAAGAACTGTACCTAAGATTACTAAAGATATGATTAAATATCTCTTGAAGGGGTCCTGATAAATTTTCCTCCAAAGATTAATCATCTTAGCTTTGTTTGCGTTGGTAAAGGCTATTTTACATCCAAATTCCAACTTTAGCCATAAAAAGCGACAAACGTCTTTGCCCCCCCCCAAGGACATCAGTGCAAACTTTTATATCTATTAACGTAGACTGCTCAAGATATTGCCTTTTTACCTGATTTTGACTTAAAATACTAATACGGTGAAGGGTCTTCCATAACTTCCAACCCTGGCTCATCAACAAAAAGGCAAAGCCTCAATGAAATCAGCTTGTATCCGGCCAAGTAAAAGGATAACTAGCTTGGCTGCTTTAGTTGTTGTTATCTCTCTTCTAGGTGGCTGTGCTTCAAGTAACCACATCCCAATTATCACCAGCCTCAAAGCTGAACAAGAGGCACCCTCTACCTCAGAAAGTTATCAGATTGAGTGTGTTGCTTCGGATGAGGATGGTGACGAGCTGAGCTATGAGTGGTCAGCCAGCAAAGGCTATATAGACGGTAATGGAGCTACCATTGTTTGGCGCGCTCCCGCCGCTGAAGGTATCTATAGTATTACGGCCAAGGTAAGCGACGGCAATGATGGTGAAGCTACAGATTCTATAACTATCAGCGTGAGTGGCAACCGCCCACCGATTGTCCACAGTTTGACATCTGATATGGATTGGCTTACACCTTCAAGTAGTTGTTGTCTTGAATGTAGTGCTACAGACCCTAATGGCGATAGGCTGAGCTATGAGTGGTCAGCCAGCCAGGGTAAGATTTCTGGTGCGGGTCCAGTGGTAACATGGACTGCTCCCGAAGCAACGGGCCTTTATACCATCACAGTTGTGGTTACCGATAGCCACGATGAGAAAGATACAAAATCACTGACTATCAGCGTAGCCCTCAACAACCCACCTGTCATCAGGAACTTAATTATTACACCAAGAGTACCTAAATATCTGAAGGAATACGGCGGAGAGTACAGAATCTTCAGAGGCGTAAGTTGTGAAATTGAGTGCATTGCTTATGACCCTGAAGGCTATGAGCTGAGCTACGAATGGTCAGCCGATGACGGCGATATTTCAGGAGAGGGCTCTGTGATTATCTGGAAAGCACCTCTTGCGCCTAGACCTACCACCGTTACCGTTACTATTACTGTATCTGATAGCAGTGGTAATGCAATCGCTAAGGATATAATTTTCGAAGTACTGACCTGCGCACCATGCTTTTGAATAAGGGTGAAGGTCAACACATGGTAATCCTACAGAATAGCTAACTTCTTGGAGTTCGAACCATCAAATTCCTCTCCCTGACTAGTCTGCCAGGTTACCAATGTTCACTTGACAATTTCCAACTCCAGTCGTAATATTATAATTCATCATCATTATGATGAACTTAGTGATAAAGGCTCAGTAATTATGAGGATCTCCACCAAAGGACGCTACGGAACAATGGCAATGCTTGATTTAGCTCTTCGCTACGGGCAAGGGCCTATTCTGGCAAAGGACATTGCCAGAAGGCAACACATTTCTGGGCTATATTTGGAGCATTTACTTATTTCACTAAAAGTGGCAGGGATGGTAAAGAGTGCTCGCGGAACACATGGTGGGTTTACTCTGGCCAAACCACCTTCCCAAATAACGCTCAGCGAAATTATCCGAGTTACCGAAGGGTCTATGGCTCCAACGGAATGTGTCGATGATCCCGAGGCATATCCCCGAGCAGTTTTTTGTGTAATTCATGACGTCTGGGCAGAGGTAAAAGCGGCTATAAGCAGCATATTAGAGGCTACAACCCTACAGGATTTGCTTGAACGGCAAAGACAGAAGTTGCAACCTAAAGTGATTGAACAATAGGAGGTAGAACATGCGAGCGAAGGTAGAAGCAGCCCTGGAGCAAATAAGACCTGCTTTACTGGCCGACGGTGGTGATGTCCAATTAGTGGATGTAAATGAAGGCGTGGTCACAGTAAAGCTGGCTGGTGCCTGTGCAGGTTGCCCCATGGCGACGATGACCCTGCGACATGGGATCGAAAGGTTACTTAAGGAGCAGGTACCCGAGGTTAAAGAAGTGGTTGCCATCTAATCGAGGAATTAAATGCCAAAGGGATATTTTGTTTGCTATTCCTGTGGTAAAAGGGCGGAATTCTCCCCGGAAGAACGGCCTTGCGAGGTGCTCACCGGCTGGCTCACAATTTCGCAGTGGAAAGGCTTAGGAGCGGTTGAGCATTATAACTTCTGCTCTTTTACCTGCCTTAAAACATGGGCAGATGCACAAGCTCCCAAAATCCCCGAGGCATTCCTAAGAGCCTTTGAGGAAGAAAGGGATAAATAATAAAAAAGAAAGGCTATGCTAGAAAGAACACAGGGAACTATAACCAAACTAAGGCCACCATTATCTTGCATACTGCCCCTCATATCGATTGCAAGGCTAGCCTCCTCGATTTCATGCTCGGGGCAGGCGGTGACTGTCAGCCCGGAGCCCACGATATTAGGCTATACCGATGTAACCACTGAGAAAGCCTATGACATGATCAAACAGCAAGAGATCGTTGTGCTGGATGTGCGCACACAAGAAAAGTTTAACTCTGGCTACATCCCAGGCACTCTCCTCATCCCACTATCCGAACTTGAGTCGCGGCTGGATGAGCTAAATCCGTCTGACCATATTCTGGTATATTGCCGCTCTGGCCATCGCAGTGCAGAAGCAGCTTCCCTATTAGCCGCCAATGGCTTCACCCGTGTTTACAACATGGTGGGTGGGATCCTTCAATGGCAAGCCCAAGCTTTTCCAGTGTACACTGAGCAAGCTACACCGGCTAGAGCGGAGCCCACCACATCAAACTATTAGGAGATAAGAATGCCTATCTATGAATACTTTTGCCCTCAGTGTAATCTTAAGTTCGAATTACTTCGTCCCTCGAGCAAATTAAATGAAATTGCTTCTTGCCCTCGCTGCCATAATGGCGCTAAGCGAATGCTCTCCTCATTCGCTTCCCCTTCTAACCACGCTGAAGAGGTACCTACTCTGATCAGCGGAAGCTCCCCTTGCAGCACATGCTCTGCCATAAGCTGTGCTAGTTGCAAAGAGTAGAGCTCTCATGAACGCTGTAGCAGTAAACTACGGTAAATTCTATGTTTGAGCGAAGAAAGTTTCAGGAATGAAAGCGATGTCCAAGCTAAGTAAGCTAGTGGCTCTGATCAAAGGAGGGGGTGAAGCAGCTAGCGCAGTAGCTCATAGGTTGGCTTGTTCTGGCCTTCGAGTCTGCTTGACTGAGACACCCTTCCCTCAAGCAGTTCATCGTGGAACTACCTTTTGCGAAGCCATATATGATGGTGAAAAGGAAGTTGAAGGGGTAGTGGCTAAGCTTATTACCTTGCCTGAACAGGCCTTCGAGCTCTGGGCCCAGAATAAGATACCAATCATAGTTGATCCTGAGTCCTTGATAAAGGATTTCTTGCACCCTAGTGTTCTAATCGATGCTATTATGTCCAAAAGGAACCTAGGAACGAAGATCAGTGACGCTCCATTGGTTATCGGCATCGGGCTTGGCTTACGAGCGGGTAGAGATGTCCATATAGTTATAGAGACAAACTATAGTGAGAATCTTGGGAAGGCAATCTTGCAAGGAGAAGCAGAAAGCGATACTGGCATCCCTATGGATATCGGCGGCTTCACTTTTGAGAGGGTAGTTCATGCCCCTATGGATGGCCGATTGTTGACTCTTAAAAGGCTTGGTGACTCCACTTGCGCAGGCGAGATTATAGCATTTGTAGCCGGGCATTCAGTTAAAGCAGAAATTGATGGCATCCTTCGCGGGCTCTTAAGAGATGGGATAGAGGTAAAGAAAGGAACTAAGCTAGGGGAGATAGACCCTCAAGGAACCAAAGAGGTTTGCTATACCATTAGACCCAAGATGAGGGCCATTGCTGATGGAGTCTTAAAGGCTATATTGATGAACTATAGATAGTCGGCAGTGCTTTTAAAGATGGAAGATATCTTTGAAGAAACCGCAAGGATTAAGCGAGAAGGGGAAAAGGCTGCTCTAGCAACTATAATTTCAGTAAAAGGGTCTGCTCCTAGAGAGGAAGGAGCGAAGATGTTAATAAGAGAAGATGGCACGTTCCTCGGCTCAATAGGTGGTGCAAGCATAGAAGCCGAGGTATGTCATGAAGCTACGAGGGTGATGAGTGAGGAAAAGGCAAAACTTCTACATTTTGATTTGACAGGAAGGGAAATTGCGGAAGAAGGCATGATATGCGGTGGAGTTATGGATGTGTTTGTAGAACCTATTCTACCTCAGCCAACTTTATACATATTTGGAGGAGGGCATATTTCGTTTTCTCTAGCTAAAATCGCTAAAATGGTGGGATTTAGGGTAGTGGTAATTGATGACCGGTCTGAGTTTGCCAATCCCAAGAGGTTTCCTGAGGCCGACGAAACTCTCGCTGATGATTTCCAAGTAGTATTTCCCAAGCTTAAAATAAATAAATCATCTTACATAGTGATTGTTACCAGAGGTCACCTCTCCGATGAAACAGTGCTAGAGTGGGCTGTGAGGACAGATGCTAAATACATTGGCTTGATAGGGAGCAAGAAAAAGGTTAGCACTCTATTTTTAAATTTACAATCTAGAAGCACGCCTACAGAGGTATTAGAAAGAGTTCATGCCCCTATCGGGCTAGATATTTATGCTGAGACTCCGGAGGAGATAGGGGTAAGTATTTTAGGAGAGATTATCAAAGTGAGGAGGGGATATAAAGCCCTGGCTACAAAATCATAAAGGGAGGAATGAGCAAGTGCTAGAAGTAGAAAAGCTCAAACTAACGCTTAATGGCAAGCCCATAATCGATGATTTAAACCTAGAAGCGAAGGAAGGGAAGATACATGGCTTATTGGGGGTAAATGGAACAGGAAAGACAACGCTGGCTAACTTGATAATGGGGATAAGTTACCCCGATGAAGGGAGCATAATATTTGAAGGTCAAGGCATCACTCGGTGTACGATTTCAGAAAGGGCAAGAATGGGAATAACCTTGGCTTGGCAGGAGCCGGCAAGGTTTGAAGGGCTTAGCGTAAGAGAGTATCTGAAGCTAAGCAGGAATTTGGGTTCAAGCGAGATCGAAAGTTACCTCTGGCTGGTTGGACTTCCCCCGAAAGAATACTTAAACCGGGCGGTTGATGTTATCGTAAGAGGCATATTGCGATGATAGCCACTGTGTCATTGCGAGCCGAAGGCGAAGCAATCTCACGAGGTTGATGTTATTGCAAAGGGATATACGAAATGATTGAGATAAGAAGAGAAGACTTCTCCCTTGATGAAGTAATTAAGAAGATGAAGAGCCCCAGAATAGGCGTCATACTAACTTATTTGGGGACAGTACGCGAGTTCCCTAAAGGAGCTGGGCTAAAGTTCGAGAGCGATAAGAACGCTATTCAGAAACTGGCGGAGATAAGAGAAAAAGCCATCGATAGATTTGATATAGAGGACGTGACAATAATACATCGTGTCGGGGTCCTATCTGTATCAGAGAACATGCTACTGATAGCAGTTTCGGCATCTCGCAGGAAGCCAGCTTTCGATGCTTGCAAGCGCATAATAGATAATATAAAGGATTTTCATAAATCGGGGAAAGTAGAAGTAATGAAATTCAGAGAGCTTTGCGGTTTCCAGAGACAGTGAAGATAAAAAGATAGACAAGGCCATCCGTGAAGAAGAGGTTGTTGTTAGGATAGACGGAGAGGTTCATAAATTCTACTGCATCCCCACTGATTTAGAAGAAATGATAGTCGGCAATTTGAAATCAAGGGGGTATAAATCCTTCCTCTCCAAGATCAGGAAATTTGCCGATAATAAATATGCTGTTGGAGAATCAAAATTTGAAATTACTTCAAGCGGGAAAATGGCAGGATTTTTCATCTCACTTGAGGATTCGCCTTTCCCATCCACCGGGTTTTTCTTAAGCTGCGGGTGGGGCCAATGAGGGCTCTGAATGTAAAATTAGTGCCCCTTGGAAAGGGGATGAGAGGACTCTAAAATTTTTAACATGAAGGAGGAAAAGCATGAAAATCGTAAGCAAAATAGCAGAGAAAATCTTGAGCCACTGCAGCAAATGTGGAGGCTGCCCGATAGCTAAGATAAGGGATACGCAAGCAGAAACAAAGGATAACACCTCATCAAAGAAGAGTATGAGGTAAGAATTCTGAAGACAAGTCTATAGCCTCATCCGCCAATAGAGAATTATTTGCCAAAGTAATTCAAAGTAGGCCTGCTAGGGTTGGAGATGGGGTGAAAGTTCATGCCAAAAGTCGATCTTCTCGATTCTAAAACCTGCACCTTGGTAGGGCTTGTCACCAATGTAGCCTTAGCAATTTTCAAGCTGCTCGCTGGCATATTTGGTTTCAGCTACGCCATGATAGCCGATGCCATTCACTCCTTCTCCGATTGCTTTGCCACAGGCATTGTTTATGTAGGCCTACGAATTGGAGAAAAACTGCCTGACGAGAGACATCCTTACGGTCATGCCAATGCCGAGACTATTGCCGCCTTTCTAGTTGCCCTCATAATCCTCGCTACGGGAGTCTTTGTCGGCGTTTCCGCTATCCAGCTCATTGCCCACAAGCACTTCGAAACCCCAGCCATGATCGCTCTGGTAGCGGCAGCTGCTTCCATAGTTATAAAAGAATGGCTGTTTCGTTATACGCTCAAGGTAGGGGAGAGGAATAATAGCCCTGCCGTTATCGCAAATGCTTGGGATCACCGATCAGATGCTTACTCCTCAGTGGCTACTTTGGCCGGCATACTCGGAGCCAGGCTGGGCTTCCAGTATTTAGACCCCATAGCTGGACTTGTGGTCTCAGCCTTGATCATCAAGATGTCCATCACACTTTTCCGTTCGAATATTGGAATCTTGATGGATGAAAGACCGGAGCCAGTAGTTCTGGACAAGATTAGAGCCACGGCACTGGGGGTTAGTGGGATTAAGGCAATTGATAGCATCAGGGCGCACCGCCGCGGTTCTACCCTCACCATTGATATAGAAGTAGCTGTGGATAGCAGACTAACCGTTGAGCAAGGCCATCAGATAGCTTCCGAAGTAAAAAACAAACTCCTGAACAAGGTTGAACATGTGCAGGATGTCATGGTCCATGTTAACCCTTATAAACCAAAATAGCCCTCACCAAAGGGGTGAGGGTAAGATACAAGTTTGGTAGCTCGAGCTTTATCTTGGTAAATTGAAAGCAAAAGCAAGGTGAGCTACAATATAACATTGTTTTTCGCTTTGTGAAATGCATGAATTTGGGATAACTGAAAGTATTGTCAAAATTGCCTTAGGTAAAGCTAGTGAGGCGCAAGCCAGCAAGATAGCTCAAATCAACTTAGTTGTTGGCGAGTTATCAGGTTTTGTACCCGACTGTATTCAGTTTTATTTTGATTTTCTCAGTAAGGATACTATCGCTGAAAAAGCAACTCTCCGCTTCGAATCAACCCCCGCTCAGTTTCGTTGCCGAAGTTGCTCCACTGTTTTCTACCCAAAAGGCAATGAATGGATTTGCCCCGAGTGCCATAGCCAGAGTGTGGAGATAGTGGGTGGACGAGAGTTATATATAAAAGATATGGAGGTCGAATGAAAAAGATAGAAGTAGTGCAAAACATCCTGGGGGCTAACGAGTCCATAGCTGCCCGAAATCAGCAACTCCTAGATAAACACAAAGCCTTCGCCATTAACATTATGGCGTCTCCAGGTGCTGGCAAGACAAGCCTTATTTTACAAACCATAGCCAAGCTGAAAGACAAGTTGAACATAGCTGTCATCGAGGGCGATGTTGCCTCTACATTGGATGCTGAAAAAGTAAGAAACGAGGCAATGCAAGTAGTTCAAATAAACACAAGAAATATGCCAGAGAGTTGCACTTTAATCGCTGCCATGATTGATGAAGCTCTAAAAGACCTATCGCTAGAGGACATAGACTTGCTCCTTATTGAGAATGTGGGCAACCTCATCTGCCCCTCTGAGTTTGCCTTAGGAGAGCATAAAAGAATAGTCATTTCCAGCTTACCTGAAGGGGATGATAAGGCCACTAAATACCCTATGATATTCGCTGATGCTGATGCCGTGATAATAAACAAGGTCGATTTTCTTCCTTACGTCGATTTTGATATCCCTGCTTTTCGCCGTGCTGTCAAAGGGTTGAATCCTAAAGCCAGACTTTTTGAGGTTTCTTGTAAGACCGGTGTAGGGATAGACGATTGGTGCTCTTGGTTGTTGACCGAAGTAAAAGTCAAAAGCCACAGGGCATAAATTCCGAAAGGTGACTCATTTATAGCCAATTTTAAGGCTATAACCAGTACAAGTAATGGCTAAGGTAAGGTCGGTGGAGCTGGCTCATATTAGTGTCCATGGCGTTGTCCAAGGTGTCGGTTTCAGGCCTTTTGTCTACAGACTCGCAACCAAACACAATTTGAAGGGATGGGTATGCAATACCTCTGAGGACGTCAAGATTGAAGTAGAAGGCAAGATGGAGGCTATTGAGCAATTTAAGCTAGATTTGCAAACGAAAGCTCCTCCTCTAGCCCGCATCGAAGATATAACTACCAGCTATCATCCCACCATCGGTTATGAAAGTTTTGAAATCCGCCACAGCATCGCTGAAGAAGGGAAATATCAGCTCATCTCTCCAGATATCGCCACTTGCCAAGCTTGCCTCGGCGAACTCCTAGATCCTAACGACCGCCGCTATCGTTACCCATTCACCAACTGCACCAATTGTGGCCCACGTTTCACCATAATTGAAGACATCCCCTATGACCGCCCCAAAACAACCATGCGCTATTTCCAGATGTGCCCCCAATGCCAAGCAGAATATGACAACCCCTTGGATCGCCGCTTCCACGCTCAACCAAACGCCTGCCCTAAATGTGGACCTCATGTTGAGTTGCTTGATGCCCAAGGGAACACCTTAAGCTGCTCAGATCCCATATCTAGTGCCAGCCAACTCCTGAGGGAAGGCAAGATCATTGCCATCAAAGGTTTAGGAGGATTCCTACTGGCCTGCGATGCCACCAATGCAACAACAGTCAAAACCTTGCGAAAAAGGAAAAGACGCCCTTTCAAGCCTTTGGCAATTATGGCAACCAATATGGACGAAGTCAAAAGGCACTGCTACGTCTCACCAGAGGAGGAGCAAGTGCTTACCTCACCTCAAAGCCCCATCGTACTCATGAGATGGAAGGATGATTCACCTGTATCTCGAGAGGTAGCCCCAAACTTACGCTACTTAGGGGTTATGCTGCCTTACACACCCCTGCACCACATACTACTCGGAGATACGGGATTACCTTTAGTGATGACCAGTGGTAATCTCAGCGAAGAGCCAATTGCCAAGGACAATGACGAAGCACTGAGAAAACTTTCCGGAATAGCCGATTACTTTTTGGTCCACAATAGGTATATCTATTCTCGCTATGATGACAGCGTAGCCATGGTGGAAAGAGCAGCAAGCCAGATTGTAAGACGAGCTCGTAGTTACGCTCCCTCCCCCATTCCTCTTACATTTAGAGCCAAACAAGTGCTCGGCTGCGGCGCTGAGATGAAAAATACTTTTTGCCTGACCAGGGACAACCATGCTTTCTTATCACAGCATATCGGCGATATGGAGAATGTAGAAACCCTTGAGCATTTTGTCAACACTTTCTCCCTGTACAAAAAATTATTTCGCATCGAGCCTGAGATTACTGCTCATGACCTTCACCCCGACTATCTTGCCACCAAGTATGCTCAGCAGCTAGGTGAATCAGGCCTGAAACTCATCCCTGTACAACATCACCATGCCCATATTGTCAGTTGCATGGTGGACAATGGATTACAGTCCCCCGTCATCGGAGTCGCCCTTGATGGCACTGGAATGGGTAATGACGGGCACATTTGGGGAGGAGAATTTATGGTGGCGGATTATCAAAGCTTTAATAGAGTAGGCCATCTGGAGTACCTCCCTTTACCCGGGGGGGACGCAGCCATAAAAAGACCCTACCGCATCGCCATTGGCTATATCCTTAGCCTATTAGGCGAAAGTGCTTTAAATCAAGGGTTAGCCTTTATGCGACAAGTCGGTGAGGTTGAGGTAGAAGTCATCAAGCGTCAAATAGAAAGGGAAATAAACTCGCCACTTACTTCAAGCATGGGGCGTCTATTTGACGCCCTATCAGCGCTGATAGGGATAAGGAGCGAGGTGGATTATGAAGGACAAGCGGCTGTGGAACTGGAAATGGCTGCTTACTCTTGTCATTGCGAGGAGCACAGCGACGAAGCAATCTCCGATAACAAGGAAAGCTACCCGTACAGCATAACAGAAGATAAAGGAATAAAAATTGTGCAGCTAGGTGCTTTGCTCTCGGCTATAATTGAAGACTTAAAACAAGGTATTTCTTCTCCAGGAAGAATATCCGTTAGGTTTCACAACACTGTGGCTCTGATGGTCAATGAGGTATGCCACCTTATAGCCGATGAAACTGGCATTAACCAAATAGCCTTAAGCGGGGGGGTATTCCAGAACCGATTATTGTTGAGAAAAACGGTCAGTTCACTGGAGAAGAGTGGCTTTCTAGTATTTACCCACCAACAAGCGCCCTGCAACGATGGCGGTATCTCTCTAGGGCAAGCAGTTATCGCTAATTTCGCTAAATAAAAACTGACTTCTTCGTAAGCCAAGCATGTGCTGCTAAAGAGTGATTTTTATTAAGAGATAGCTCTTTTGAAAAAGGATAGTCTGTGGCATAACAAAACCCTCGTTGCTCTTTGCATAGAGGCATTAGTACTTGCGGTAGGAATGGGGTTTCTAAGTCCCATCCTACCTAAATTTGTCCAAGCACTGGGCGTTGAGCAAACACAAATAGGAACTATGGTAGGGTTAGTTGTTACAGTCTACGGCATAGCTCGGGTTGCCATGGACTTGCCTACTGGAAAATTGGCTCAGCGCTGGGGGCGAAGACCTCTCCTCATCATCGGCCCAGCTCTGGTAGCCATCAGCGCCTTGAGCTGTGGCCTTGCCACAGAGTACTGGCAATTAGTAGTATTCCGCTTGCTCCAAGGACTAGGCTCAGCTCTCTTCAGTGTAGCCGCCATAATCGTCATTGGCGAAATCAGCAACTCTGCTAACCGTGGGCAATATATGAGCCTCTTCTGGGGAGCTTTCCTTGTTGGCTTAAGCTTCGGGCCAACGTTAGGAGGCTTTGTGGGGGAGCATTTAGGTTATCGAGCTCCTTTCTTTTGCTTTGCTGGCCTCGCCTCATTAGCCACTTTATGGGGTTACTTCCGCATCCCAGAAACTAAAAATATGCGCTTGCCCAGCATTACTAAGGCTTCGAGCAACTCACCAGCTAAAGTATCTTCAGCAAAAACATCATCCCCTTTATATCTGAATCTACCCTTCATACTGATATGCGCAGTAACCCTGTTTACCCTGATTACTGTGAGTGGCAATCAAATAACATTAGTTCCCATCCTAGGCTATGAACGCCTTGACCTAACGGAAGGTCAAGTAGGCTTGACCCTTACCTTGATAGCCACTATGCAGCTTGCCCTTGTTTTTCTTGTCGGCAGGCTTTCAGATAAGCTGGGAAGGAAAGCACTCATTGTACCTGGCGGCATAGTAACCGTCTTGGGATTATTGATGTTTACCCAAAGCACCAGCTACAGGCTTTTCTTATTAAGTGCCCTGGTGTTGGGCATAGGGAGAGGATTTGGTGGTGTTATCCCCACTGCCTATGCTGCTGATATCGCTTCGCCAAAAAATTATGAACATACCATGGCGCTATATCGCACCATGAGCGACCTCGGCTTTGTAATAGGCCCTATCCTCTTAGGTAGGCTTAAGGATACCAGTGGATTTGATTCTCCTTTCTTTCTGAGTGCCGGGCTTCTCTTCGGAGCAATAATCCTCTTTGCCATATTGGCAAGGGAAACAGTTGCGCGCCATGAACATCGCTAAAACATAAAAATCCTAGAAGGATTACATTACAGCAGGACATCTTGGCTTGTATCCTTAGGCAAGCTTAGGCTAAAATACTTAACACAATGTGTCTTGCGATACCAGTGAGGATCGTCTCAATAGAAGGTGATGAGGCTGAAACCGAAGTTGCTGGAGTGAGACGGCGCGTTAGCATTGCACTTACCCCGGGAGTGAAAGCAGGGGATTATGTACTGCTGCACACTGGTTATGCTATAGGGGTTGTAGATGAGGTTGAAGCCAAGGAGACCTTGCAGCTCCTAGAAGAGATAGCGAACTTCAGTGAAGTTCATTGATGAATACCAGAATAGCGCGCTAGCTAGAAGGCTAGCACACAGAATCGCTAACCGCTCCACCAAGACAATTAGGCTAATGGAATTCTGTGGTGGGCATACTCACGCTATAATGAGGTATGGTATCCGTCAATTAGTTCCCAAAACAGTCGAGATGAGGTCAGGACCTGGCTGTCCTGTTTGCGTCACAGCAACCGCTGATTTAGACAAGGCTATCGCTCTAGCTCAGCTACCCAAAGTTATCATCACTACCTTCGGGGATATGATAAGAGTTCCTGGCAGCTACTCTAGCTTACAACAGGCAAAGGCGGAGGGAGCAGACATACGAATAGTATATTCCGCTATAGATGCCATAGAGACAGCCGACGCCAATCCTGAGAAATCAGTTATCTTTATCGGGATCGGCTTTGAGACCACAGCACCAACCATCGCTGCTTCCATACTTAAGGCGCAGCAGAGAAAAATAGAAAACTTCTATGTTCTCTCCCTTCATAAGTTAACTCCACCAGTGATGAAGGCATTACTCGATTTGGGCGAAGTCAAACTAGACGGCATCATTGGTCCTGGACACGTTAGTGTTATAATTGGTTCTTATCCCTATGAATTTATCCCCAATAGTTATGGGGTTGCCTGTGTTATATCAGGCTTCGAACCATTAGATATCTTGTTATGCATAGACAAGCTAGTGGAACAAGTTGAAAACGGTCAGCCAAAAGTGGAGATAGCCTACCCCCGTGGAGTAAAGCCAGAAGGGAATAGCAAGGCCTTACAACTGATGGAAGAGGTTTTCGAGATTGGTGGAGCTGACTGGCGAGGGATTGGAACTGTCCCCCAAAGCGGCTTGAAGATAAGAAGGGAATATGAGCACTTTGATGCTGACAAGGCTTTTTCGGTGAGCTTAAAACCAGTGAGGGAACCTAAAGGATGCCGATGTGGAGACGTGATTCGTGGCGCAGCTATACCACCTGAGTGTAAGCTCTTCAGAAAGGTTTGCACCCCCGAAAGACCTGTAGGTCCGTGCATGGTCTCCAGTGAGGGCGCTTGCGCCGCCTATTATCAATACGGAGAAAGCTGTGAGTGATACCATCCTTTTGGCTCATGGCAGCGGTGGAAAGCTCAGCCACGATTTGGTGGAAAAGAGGTTCCTTCCTTTCCTTGCTAATCCTGCATTAAATAAGCTAGACGACTCAGCTATCTTTGAAGCCAGCGGGTACTTGGCTTTCACCACCGATAGCTATGTGGTCAATCCTATCTTCTTCCCCGGTGGAGATATAGGTAAGCTGGCTGTCTGTGGCACAGTCAATGATTTAGCTATGAGCGGAGCTAAACCGGCATATTTAAGCCTGTCGGTAATCATAGAAGAGGGCTTTTCCCTAGATGAACTTGAGCAGATAGTACAGTCGGTGAAGAAAGCCGCTGAGGAAGCTGAGGTGAGTATAATCACTGGTGACACCAAGGTAGTGAACCGAGGGCAAGCTGACAAGTTGTTTATCACCACCTCAGGAATAGGGATACTCTCTCCAGAAATTGATATCTCAGGAGCTAATGCCAAAGCTGGGGATAAGGTTATCCTAAGTGGCACTATTGGTGACCATGGCATAGCTATAATGACTCAGCGTGAGGGATTGAGATTCTCCGTGCCTGTGAAAAGCGATTGTGCCCCATTGAATAAATTGGTCTCCCAAATGCTGGAGGCCTCCTCAAGAATTCATTGCCTTCGTGACCCCACTAGAGGCGGACTAGCTACCACACTTAACGAATTCGCCCGACAATCAAATGTAGGTATCGTGATAGAAGAGGATAGGATACCAATAATGGAAGGAGTTAAAGCTGCTTGCGAGCTTCTAGGTTTAGACCCTATTTATGTTGCCAACGAGGGAAAACTGGTAGCCATAGTAGAGCCAAGCGATGCTGATAAAGTTTTGGCTCATATGAAGCAAATTGGCTATGGCAGAGAAGCAGCCATCATTGGAGAGGTAACAGCCAAGCACCCTGGGAGGGTGATAATGAAAACAAAGCTAGGCCCATCTCGAATCATAGACATGCTCTCTGGGGAGCTATTACCACGAATATGTTAGAAGGCTGTTTATTTTGTCACCCTGAGAGATAGCGAAGGGTCTAGATTCTTGGCGGAGTTTATCCTGAGTGAGATTCTTCGGTCGCTTCCCTCAGAATGACAGGGGGCGCGAAGGACTCTCTCAGAGTGGCAGAAGGTGAAGGATTCGGGGCTTTGTCTCACCCCTCAGAATGACAAGAGGGTTGGTAAACAAACTCATATTTTAGAAAGTTTGACAGTTAAAATTTGGCAATGCTAGACTTGTCTCACCCGTGAAGCGAATCGGTATACTGTATAATCCTCAATTAGGAAAAGCCCGAGACTTAGCTGATAAGATAGAAGATTTGCTATCTGCCCATGGGGTCTCCTCATGGCAATGCTCAACTCGGGATGAAGGCAAAGCTAAAACTCAAGTAGCTGGCTCAGACCTAATCCTCAGCATCGGTGGAGACGGGACTATTCTCCATGTTGCTCGGATCATAGTCCCTTTAGCAGTACCCATTCTAGGGATAAATCTAGGTAAGCTGGGATTTATCACTGAGATGAAAGGCAATGAAGTTTTATCCAATTTGCCTGATTTGATTAAAGGTGATGGCTGGGTTGAAGAAAGAGCTATGCTCCAAGCTCAGCTTGATAATAAGAGCTTCTGTGCTTTAAATGATGTGGTAGTGCGGAGCACCACCGTCAGCTTAGTTAACATAAGGGCAGAAATCGATGGGGAGTTGCTAACTACCTATCGAGCTGATGGAATTATCATCGCCACAGCTACTGGTAGCACCGCTTATTCCCTGGCAACTGGCGGACCCATTCTTCATCCCCAATCTAAAGAAATCGTCCTTCAGCCGATATCATGCCATCTCTGCTTGAATCACTCCCTAGTATTGCCTCCACAAAGCATAGTCAATTTAGAGGTTGCTGATGGAGATAAGGCTATACTCAGCATTGATGGACAACTTGAGTTCCCCCTATCGAGTGGGCAAAATGCTAGTGTGAAGCTCAGTCCCCATATAGCCCGCTTCTTGAGAACCCGTCAACCAACTTACTTTTATAGCACACTATGGCAAAAATTGAGGGGAGAAGAGCATGAAGGTTAACATAAAGGTTGGCAAGGCAAGAATAGGCGATGCTGCCTCAATACAGCAATTGGTTAATTATTTTGCTGGTAAGGGTGAGATGTTGCCTCGCGCTTTAAGCGAAATATATGAAAATATTAGAGACTATTTTGTAGTCAGGGATAGAAATCAAATCATTGGCTGTACTGCATTACATGTCAATTGGTCTGATTTAGCCGAGATCAAGTCCTTGGCTGTCAATGAAAAGAGTCAAAATCAAGGAATTGGCTCTTCGCTTGTCCATGCTTGTCTCGATGAAGCCAAGGAACTGGCTATGCCTGCCGTTTTTTGTCTCACCAGCAGGCCAGCTTTCTTTGAGAAGCATGGCTTCCATCTAATTGATAAAGCGGAATTGCCCCACAAAATATGGGCAGAATGTTATAGCTGCCCCAAGTTTCCCAATTGTGATGAGGTAGCCCTCATTCGCCACCTTTAACGTCACTGTGATGAGCCAAAGCCCCGAATCCTTCACCTTCTGCCGCTCTGAGAGAGCCCTTCGCTCCCCCTGTCATTCTGAGCGAAGCGAAGAATCTCACTGCTCAGGACAGGCTCTACGTCCGAAGGACCTCGTTCAGGATAAGCCCCATCGGAGGAAAGCGAAGTAACCCCAAGGAGAAATTATGTTACCAGAGAAGAAGTTATCCAGCCGAGAAGTTTATCATGGTCGGGGGGTAAATCTGCGTGTGGATACTGTAGAGAAGCTCGATGGCAGAAAGACAACCAGAGAAGTGGTAGAACACAGCGATTGTGTAGCTGTAGTCGTCCTCGATAATCATGATAACGTGCTTCTAGTCCGTCAATTTCGCTATGCGGTAGGGAAGTCACTTCTTGAAGTACCCGCTGGCGGCATCGAGCTTGGTGAAAAACCTATTGACTGTGTCCGCCGCGAATTACAGGAGGAAATCGGCTATTTACCCAGAAAAATAGATAAACTGGGCGGTTTTTATTCCATCCCTGGCTATGGCACGGAGTACTTATATTGCTATTTGGCCACCGACCTTGTGCCCAGCCGCCTTGTTGCCGAGGACACCGAAGGCATTGAGCTGGTCCGAGTCTCCCCAAATCAAACACCCCAGCTTATCGCCTCAGGTGAAATCTGTGATGCCAAAAGCATCGCAGCCCTGCTCACCTTCCTTTTTCTAAAGCAAAAAAAGTAAAACACCACCACAAGGTTTGTTTTGCTTACCCTTCTTGAAGAGCAGTTCCGATTTCCTTCTATACCTTTAAGCCAACTTCGCTATTAAGTGACCGAGCTAGAGCTCCCTTTGCTTTCTTACCTCCAATTCTCCCTAGTGCCCAGGCCACATACAAACAAACCTTAGACTCAGAGTAACTGAGTGCTTGAACAAGTGCAGCCACCGCCGCTGGATCATAAATATTCCCAATAGCTAGCGCACCATTCCGCCGAAGGTTTGAACCATCCGCTTGGAGAACAGATTTTGGTAATACTGCTTTGCAGTAATTCTCATCCCCTAAGAGCAATGGAATTAGTTCTGGGCTATCGGATTTCTCCTCTAGCTTAATTGAGACAGCCTTGCGCGTAAACAATCTCTGCCAGTTCTACATGCCATTGCTTTTCCCATCCCGGAGTGGTACAACTTTCTTACAAATTCGCAAGCAGGCAGGTTTGCCCTGATAGCACTTTATGCAGAATTATGCAAGGAGGTAGAAATGATAACAGGTATCCAGCATTTCAGCTTCACCGTGAGCAATCTCGAGGACACCATCCACTTTTTTCACGACCTTCTGGGACTGGAGGCGACGCCTATCAGGCAGGCAAAGGGCTGGCTCATCGAGAAGGTCCTGCAAATGCCCGGCGCTTCGCTGCGGATATCTAATATAATAACTCCAGGCAACGGTAATATCGAGTTCATTGAATACGTTGCCCCGAGAGGCAACAAGATTGACCTCAAGACATGCAACGTAGGTGTAGCACACCTCGCCTTGGAGGTG
>CAZQBR010000015.1:0-18012 GCA_964591975.1 uncultured Dehalococcoidales bacterium | reverse complement strand
GCCTACTCAAGCACCAGTGCAATTCGTCTGTCTTCGCCAATAACATAACCTCTGCAGGGTTATATTTCCTAGGGAATCGGTGTCTCCGATATGGCGCCTGTCTTATTCGTCCCCTTCGTTTGTGCTCCGTTATTAGCCTTGACATCTGTGAGCGGGAATAGCCCGTAATCCTCTTGAGCTATTGCTGCATCACCCCTTGCTCTGTTCTTTTGAGCCTATGATAGCTAAATCTTATTAGCACCTCCTCTATCCATTTGTATCTTTCTCCTGCTGATAGCGCTCTGAACTCAACTGCTTCATTCCTTCTCAGGAATTGTCTAGCTTGTTCGATTGTTTGTAAATTCCTATCGCCCATGATCACTCGCATATCCCAAGTATAAACGAGTTGTCTGTTACCTGAGAGTCACCTTGTGTTAGAAATCATCCCTCCAGCTAGGCTCATCTTGTATTGGAAGAGACTGGTCTTAGCCAAACTATAATGAAAGTGGTATAATATCATCAAGGGGGGTGAGTACCTTTCTGGAAGCGGAACAGATAGCGCGACTAGCTACAGAAGCTGCTTCTGAGAAGCAAGCAAGTGGTATCACTATGTTGGATGTAAGAGCTTTATGTTCGTTTGCAGATTATTTTGTTATTTGCACTGGAGATACTAAGCGCCATATTGAAGCTATTTGGAAGGGAATCGATGAGATATTGAAGCATAAAGGCGCTATACCCCATCATAATGAAGGAACCCCCGACTCAGGTTGGTTGCTTGCTGACTTCGGTTCGGTCATTGTTCACATATTTGCCCCACTGGAGCGGGATTATTACCAACTGGATAAACTTTGGGATAAAGCAATTCCAGTAGTTAGAATTCAATAAGCGTCGGTTTTAACTGATCCACTTATCAATCTCCCTGTCGTAGTCGCAAATTTCCCCTCTTGAGAAGAATAAGTCTATTTCCTTTGAGGCGTTTTCTAATGAATCAGACCCGTGCACTAAGTTATGCCCAATGTCAATGCCAAAATCACCTCTGATAGTGCCCGAGCAGGCTTTACTTGGGTCAGTCCCCCCCATGGTCTGTCTTGTTACCTCCACAGCATTTTCTCCTTGAACGACAATGGCGATAACAGGGCTAGAGGTAATGAAATCTATCAAATTATCGAAGAAAGTTTTACCTTTGTGAACAGTATAATGACGTTGTGCCAAAGTCTTATCCATTTGTAGCATTTTCATAGCCACGATTTTAAGGCCTCTCCTCTCAATGCGGAAGATAATTTCGCCTGCTAACCCCCTTTGCATGGCGTCAGGTTTAATGAGCACTAAACTTCTCTCCACTCTCTTAATCGGCTCCTTTCTTACACCCTTTGGAGTAGGGTGATTAACTCTATCTCTTCCAGGGAATCAACTACTTTGTCAGCTTCTTCGAGCTCTTGTTTGGGATGGGTATTGGTTACAGCTAGACATCTCATTCCAGCAGCCTTGGCTGCTTTAACACCAAAGGGAGAATCCTCAATTACAATACAATCCTTGGGCTCAGCTTCCAGTTTCTCAGCGGCTAAAAGAAATATTTGGGGGCTTGGCTTGCTTTCAACTACCTCTTTGCCGCAAACAATACAATCAAAAAAACTTTCTAAGTTAAGTTCGCCAATAAGCAAAGCGATATTTTCTTCTGTTGCTGATGAAACTAAGGCTTGCTTGAAGTTTCCCTTCTTAATCATGTCCAGTAGCGTGATTACTCCGGGTAACGGTTTAACATTTCCTTTTATTTTTCCTCGGAAGTTTGTTTCTTTTTCCTGTGCTATGGTTTCGACCTCTTCTTCACGTGGTTTTCCTCCCAGGATGTTGCGAATTATGAAGTCATTTCTAATACCAAAGAGCTTGGTAAGGTCTTCCTTAGTAAACTTTATCTCCCTTTTAGCAAAAGTTTCCTGCCAGGCAGCGAAATGGAACGAATTAGAATCAACAATAACTCCATCCATGTCCCAAAGAACCGTCTTTTTTGACCGTGCGAAGACGTAGAATAGGGAGCTGCCTTCGGCTATAACCGTGTTGTCTTTAAGGGCAAGTACTCCTTTGATTTCAACCAGTCTTCTTGTTAGCTTGGTAACCCAGGCAGAGATTTGAATTGGCTCATTGATAGGCGCTATTTGTTTGAATTTCACCTCGCTTTTAGCAGTAACACCAAAATAAATTCCGCAGCAAAGAATGGCATAAGCAGCTACTTCATCAAGAAGGGTGTAAAGAATGCCACCATGAACTGCGTTGTCCCAGCCTTGGTGGTATTCTCCTGGGGTGAACTCTGCCCTGACCTTTTCTCCATCATAAACAGGTTTCAGCTTCAATCCTATGGGATTATTTTCGCCACAGGCAAAGCAGAGTCTGCTTGAGTAGTCAACATTTAAATTTGGCATTTTCACTTGTTATTCTCCTCCCCTTAGATTTCATTAGTTTAACGCTCCTTCTGTCATTCTAAGTGTGGCAAAGAATCTCACGTCGCTTAAGCCAAGCTCTGTGAAGAATCTTGGTACCCTTTAGACCTTTCGCTTCACTCATGGCGACAGGGATATCTTTCCTTTGGGTTTCGTTATATGAGGGGGGCGAAGATATAGTGGCTGTAAGGTAGCTGGGTCATCTTGCTCTCCCTCATTCAGCTTTTGCCAAGCTAACATAGTTAAGAAGCCTGCACGGCGTAACCTAATGGAAGCTTGTGGTATTAGAGCTTGTCTGCCTAAAATTTGCCTTAGCTCTTCCACCACATTTGGAGGGATTTCACCACAAAAAAGAGTTTCTCGTCTAATTTGTTGACATAAAGTATCGACAGTGCTCAAATGTTCCTTTTCTAAGCAACGCCACTCATTGTCTTTTTGTTGATAGAGGGCGGTGGCTATCTCTTCACGGCTAGCCTGGTGGATGGGGCATAACGGCAAACCGGTGTAAGCAAAGGGATAGGCTTCAGTCTCCAAGGTGCTTATACCAAGCAAGGGAATGTGTAAGGAGAAAGCTAGTCCTTTAGCTGTGCTCACTCCCACTCGTAGCCCATTGAAACTCCCCGGTCCTTTCGCTACGATAATTGCTTCTATAGAATTTAGCACTGTCTTAGCTTGTTCCAACAACCGAAGCAAGTTTGGCAGCAATTCTACAGTATGGTTTTGTGTTGATTGCCAAGTTAATTCAGCCAATATGCTGCCTTTATGGGATAAAGCGATGCTGGGGGTATTTGAAGAAGTGTCTATGGCTAACTCCATATCTTCTCCGCATTCAAGATTGATTTGAGGTGTTTTATTAAGTTAAAGTAGCGCTCACCTTCAGGTTTCAGGTAAATAGCACGCTGCATCTCAAAAGAAGGAACATAGTTCAGCGTGATAAGCATTTTTTGTGGGGGTAATATCTGTAGTCCCTTATCCGCCCATTCAACTACACAAACTCCATCGTTGTAGAGATACTCTTCCAGCCCAAGGTCAGCAATTTCCTTAAAATGGTCAAGGCGATAAAAATCAATGTGATATAGGGGAAGCCTACCATGATATTCTCTGACGAGGACAAAGGAAGGACTAAAGGCATATTCTTTTATATCCAACCCGTAGGCGATGCCTTGGACCAGGCAAGTTTTGCCTGTTCCTAGATCGCCCACAAGAAGAAAAACATCGCCTTTCTGAGCCAGCTTGCCTAAGTAACTTCCCAGAAGCTGAGTTTGTTGGGGGCTATGCGAATTTAGCTTTAGAGCTTCCATCTTTAAAGTGTTCCCATCCCTTCTTTTTGCAAGGGATAACATTTCCTTTTCTATCTACCACAGTAACTCGTTCTGGCAACTTTTCCTCTGTGATGTCCCCAATTATGGTTACTGGACAATTTAGAGCTTTCTTGGCTCGCTCCATGATAGTTTTGTTAGCAGTAAAAAGGAGTTCATAATCCTCTCCGCCGCATAAAGCTAGCTGCTGGGAGTTGGGAAAATTTGCTTTAATTATGGGATGTAAGGGTACTTGCTCCACTTGTATCCTAGCATTGACTTTGCTGGCCTCACATATATGGTCGAGGTCGATAACAAGTCCATCACTTATATCTATGGCGCTCTTAACTCCTTGTTCGACTAAGATTTGTCCTTCTGCCACTCTTGGCATAGGTTTAAGATAACCCTGTCTTAGAACGTTGCTTGTTTCGAGGTCTAAGCTGATTTTTCCCTTGAGCATTTCTAAGCCAGCTGCAGATAGGCCTAGATATCCTGTGATAGCTATTTGCTCACCAGGGAAGGCTGTTGAGCGCTTAAGCATTGTCTTACCCTTGGAATCGCCTATGACTGTGATGTTGATAACAATCTTAGGGGCGGCAACTATATTGCCCCCAACTATAGCCACCTCAAATTGTCCAGCGAAATGCAGCATGTTGCTATAAAATTTGGAGATACTATCTACCTTGAGTTCACCAGGCAACGCTAGGGAAACTAGAGCATACTTAGGAATGCCGCCCATGGCAGCTATGTCACTTAGGTTCACAGCCAATGCTTTCCAGCCCAGTTCCTCTAGAGAGGTGATGCCTAGATTGAAATGTGTATCTTGAACTAAAGTATCTGTGGTAGCCAATTGGATGTGGTCATCAGTTTGCCAGGCAGCAGCGTCATCACCGATGCCAATTAAAAGTTTTTGCCATGAGGCATACTGAGGATTCTTAAAATTATCAATGGTTCTGTATATGAGATCAATTAGTCCGAACTCCCCCAGTTCTGATAGCATCATCTTTAGAATTATAGCATTGACTTTATTTAAGCCTCAACTTTAACAAATTGCCATGTAAATATTATAGTCATTGCGAGGAGTGTGAGCGACGAGGCAATCCCAGAGAAGGGTTATGATATTGCTTCGCCTTTGGCTCGCAATGACAAATGAGGGTATCATTGTTATGCGGTATGCTATTCTAGGAGATATCCATAGTAACTTAGTTGCTTTTGAGGCTGTATTTGGATGATATGGAACCTAGAGGGAGAAATGATGAAATATGGTGTTTGGGGGACGTAGTTGGTTATGGACCTGAGCCTCATGCCTGTATTGAGCTCCTACGTCGCTATAATCATATTTATGTTGCTGGCAATCATGATTGGGCTGCCATTGGCAAAATTGATATCTCGGATTTCAATCTTGATGCTGCTCGAGCTTGCCAGTGGACACCAAAGCAACTAAGCAAAGATGACGTAGCTTACTTGCAAAACCTCCCTGATAAGGTTAATCCGAGGCGATTTCACTTTGGTGCAGGGAAACTCCCGCCAGCCCATTTGGGGAGTATCTATTATCGGTGGATGAGGCTTGCGATAATTTTGGCTATTTTGACACGAAATTTTGTTTTATAGATTATTGTCACATTCTGCTAATTTTTTCACAAGATAAAGTTGACAACTGTTTTGGTGCCAGAATGCTTGGTGAGGTAAAATTGAGCTCTGAAAGTCGCCGCTTAATTATTAACCCCGGAGGTGTAGGGCAACCTCGTGATGGCGACCCCAGAGCTAGTTATGATAGTGATGCCCGAGCTATATATCAGTATCGTGTTAATTATAGGATATCCACTACTCGGAGAGAGATGATGAAACATAAATTGTCGTTATCTTTGATTTGTCGCTTAAATTATGGACGCTAGTATGTTATACTAGCAGGAATTCGATATCGGGATAAGTAGAATGCGTGAGTACGAGCTGGTAACTGTAATTAGCCCTGAGGTTGATGAAGGAGAAATATCTGAGATTGGGGATAAGGTGGTCCAATCGATTAGCAGCCGAGGTGGAATAGTAGATAAGATGGATAAATGGGGGAAAAGAAGACTGGCTTACCCTATAAGAAAATTTATGGAGGCTAATTACATTTTGACTTGTTTTAAGTTAGAGCCCAAACTGATTAAAGAGGTCGAAGCAGAAATTAGAGCTTTGGAAGATATTCTGCGGCACCTTGTAGTATTGTCGAAGGATTGATGTGGCGAATTTAAACAAAATAATACTTATTGGCAATGTAGGTAGTGATCCTGAGATGAGGTACACACCTGATGGCAAACCAGTCACCTCCTTCCGAATGGCTACTAATCGTCGTTACACTACTTCTGCTGGAGAGAGTAAGGAAGAAACAGACTGGTTTAGAATTACTGCTTGGGGCAAACAAGCTGAGAGCTGTAATCAGTTTCTATCCAAAGGACGAAGTGTTTATGTTGAAGGGAGAATACATGCTCGCAATTGGCAAGGACAAGATGGCCAGATGCGTACTAGCCTTGAGGTGACTGCAAATCGAGTAATTTTTCTTGATAGGCAAGCTGCAGCTTCTCTTCCCGAGGAGGGAGATATCGAGCCCGAGAACTTGCCTTTTGACTAAAACAGAGGAGAAAAGAATTTGGCTTATATCAGGAAGGTAAGAGCAAGCAGGAATTTTGTTACCAAACCGGCAGTTTGCCCTTTCTGCACGGGAAGGGCAAAAATAGACTATAAAGATGCATCTACGTTATCTCAGTATATTTCAAGTCAAGGACGGATTGGATCACGACGGAGGACTAAGTCTTGTGCTAAACATCAGCGTAAGTTGGCTCAAGCTATAAAGAGAGCTCGTTTTTTGGCGTTATTACCTTATGCACCAAGCCATATTTGGAAGACTGGCGGTGTAGGCTTGCGTCATTAAAATTTTATAGGGACTGAATGCCAAAGCGTACTTATCAACCAAAGAAAGTTTCTCGAAAGCGTAAACTTGGCTTTCGAGCTCGAATGAGCAGTTCGGGAGGGCGGCGAGTGCTCCAGGCAAGGCGGCTTAAGGGAAGGTGGAGGTTAACCCCAGCCTAGCTGGTCTATGAAGAAACCTTGGGCTTTAACGAAGAGAGCACAATATGCTTTGGTTTACCAACAAGGTAAGATATGGACAGATAGCTTGGTACTGGTAAAGGCATTACCAAATAGTTTAAGCCTAAGCCGGTATGGTTTTTCTGTGACTAAGAAAGTGGGCAAGGCAGTGCAACGTAACCACCTGAAGAGGCTACTCAAGGAAATAACAAGATTGCAACCAATAAAACCGGGATGGGATCTCGTCTTTATTGTTCGTCCTGCAGCAACTAATACTGGCTATCACCAGATGGAACAAGCGGTGACTAAGTTATTAATTCAAGCGAGATTACTGAAAGGCAGTATATGAAGCAACTAATTCTGGATTTAATTAAATTATATCAGGTTACAATATCCGAAGTTGCCCACCATTCATGCCGCTTCCAACCTACATGCTCGCACTATGCATGCGAGGCGATTGAAAGGTATGGGATTGCTAGAGGTAGTTGGCTAGCAATTAAGCGAGTAGCTCGATGTAATCCTTTTTCTAGGGGTAGCTATGACCCTGTGCCTTAGTTGCAATTTTAGATTACCGAAGTGAAGCAGACAAAGATATTACTTCTCATCGTGTTTTCTCTTTTGGGCCTAGTCTTGGCTTCTTGTATTCCTGGTGGATCTCAGCCGGCACAGGGATGGGCAGGAACTGTTTTTTACGATGACATTCTCTATGTGGGCTCTATGGATGGCAAGGTAATGGCAGTGAATTCATCAACCCGAAATTTGGAATGGTCTTATACTATAGCTGTGCCCTCTGGTGGTGGGGGTATATCGTGTGGCCAGACGCCCGCTTCAGCTGCTATATACGGCACGCCGGCTGTGGACGGTGATTTGGTCTATGTTGGCACATACAATGGCAGGGTTATGGCATTAAGCACATTGGCTAGAAGCCAGGATTTGCCTTTTCCGCAGAAGAGGAATGAAGAATGGGAGTGGGTTTGCCCTGGGACAAGTCCAACAGTTGGGGGCATAGTGGGTAGCCCAGTGGTAAGGGAGGATGCCATATACGTAACCAGTTCGAATGGCAGTGTATATTCTCTGGATAAGGAAACTGGCGACCCGAATTGGAAGCCAGAAGATATTCCTGTTCTGAGTGAAAAGCTATGGACGACCCCGGTGGTTGAAGGCGATGTCATTTATGTAAGCACTTTTGATGGTCATATTTATACCCTGTCAACCGAAGCTGGCAATTTATTGCCGTGGAATTTTGAGGCAGAGGTAGGCTTTGTTTCCTCACCGATGCTATATGAGGATACTATATTCGTGGGCTCTTTCAATCATGAGCTCTATGCTATAAAAATAGGTAGCGATAAGCCACTATGGAAATTCTCTCCCCCTGGCGGTAACTGGTTTTGGGCTACTCCCGTGGTTAAAGATGGAGTTGTTTATGCTGGCTGCCTCGATGGTAAAATTTATGCCATCACTGCTGAGACGGGGGAACAATTGTGGGGATTTGATACTGAGAGCCCTATAGTCTCCTCGCCAGTTTTAGTGGATGATTTGCTGGTGGTGGCTGCTGAGTCAGGTGACATATATGTTTTTGACACTAACACTAAGCCTAACGATAAGGCAATGATGCCAGTGAAGTCTATCTCTATCGATGTCCCTGTTCGGGGCTCTCTTTGTGTCCAAGAAGGCGTAGTCTATGTCCGTGCCCAGGATAACTGCTTATATGCTCTGGATATTGAGAAAGGGTGGATAAACTGGAAACTTCCCTTGACTATTAAAAAGGAATCCTAACCATGATAGAGCTGTGGAACTTGATAATCCTTGACCCCATACTTAATGGGTTGATTACCCTATCTAGTATTTTTTCTAGTAACTTTGGGCTGGCTATTATTGCTCTTACCATCATTGTTCGTTTAATACTCTGGCCTCTTACTAAGCGGCAACTCAATTCCACTAAAGCTATGCAAGATATGCAGCCCAAGATTCAAGAATTGCAAAAGAAGCATGGTAAAAATAAGCAAAAACTCCAGCAGGAGATGATGCAGCTGTATAAGGACGCTGGGGTGAACCCATTGGGCTGCATATGGCCCATGTTAGTTCAGTTTCCTGTTTGGATAGCTCTGTATCAGTCCATTATGAAAGCTCTGGCTACCACGCCCGAGAACTTACTGGATTTGTCTTATCATCTTTATTCCTGGCAAGTGATAAGCCAGGCGTTTCCTCTAAGTAGCCACTTCTTGTGGCTCGATTTAGGAGGCCGTGGCGACCTTGGTTTAGCTATTGTAGTTGGCGGCACGATGTGGGTGCAGCAGAAAATGACCACTGCGCCATCTGTCGACCCAAAACAACAATCAATGAACAGTATGATGCAGATGATGATGCCCCTTATGTTTGGTTTATTTGTCTTGATGGTTCCCAGCGGTCTAGCTCTCTTTTGGGCAGTTTCCAACGCGATTGGCATCATAACTCAATATTTCGTTGCTGGGGGCTGGGGCTACCTTAGATTCCGTTCTCCTACTCAGCAAGTACCAGCAAGAGAGAGTAAACGAGCACCTCAAAAGCGGTCATAGGCTAGGCTGGCAACTGGGAGAATTGCTAATAGAAAAGTCATGGAAAACTTAACAATAACTGCTAAGACAGTGGAACAAGCAATCGGAAAGGCAGAGAGGCAACTAGGGATAGGTCGTGACCAATTTGATGTAGTGATTGTTAGAGAGGGCAAGACGGGGATTTTTGGAGTAGGGGGTGAGGAGGCTCTAATCCAAGTGAAGCCATTGACTCCGAAAGAAAAGGATGTAGTTAAGGTAGCTACGGAAGTTTTGGATACATTGCTTAGGTTGATGGGAGTCGTAGGAAGGGTTGAGGTATTATCCGAAGAGATGCCTATAGCTTTGAATATTGAGGGCGATGATTTGGGTATCTTGATTGGCCGTCGAGGTCAAACTCTGGCTTCCTTGGACTATATCGTCAAGCTCATAGTAGCTGGACAGTTGAAAGCGTGGTTGCCATTAAGCGTTGATGTTGCTGAGTATAAGAAGCGCCGCCGTGAATCTTTGCAGGGATTAGCCTTACATCTAGCGGAAGAAGTCCAACTGAAACGCAGTGCTATAACTTTGGAGCCGATGCCACCCGGTGAACGCCGTATTCTTCATCTGACTTTGGCTGATAATCCTGATGTGACAACTCATAGTATAGGCGAAGGTGAGAACAGGAAGGTAGTTATTTTACTGAGGCAGGTTTAATTTATGTTCCGAGAAGTAAATAGCAAAATAGACTTTCCTCGGATGGAAGAGAGCGTCCTCCGTTTCTGGAAAGAGCACCAAATTTTTAACAAGAGCATTGAGGCTAGGGAAAAAGCTCCTCATTATACCTTTTATGAGGGTCCGCCCACGGCTAATGGCAGTCCTGGAGTTCATCATGTGTTATCTCGACTATATAAGGACCTTATTTGTAGGTATAAAACGATGAAAGGCTACCATGTGCCACGCAAGGCAGGATGGGATACCCATGGATTGCCTGTGGAGTTGGAGGTGGAGAACTCTCTTGATTTCACTAGCAAGGCTCAGATTGAGAAGTATGGAGTGGCTCAGTTCAACCAGAAGTGTCGCGAGAGCGCTTTCAGCTATATTAAAGAGTGGGAGGCTATGACTGAGCGTATTGGCTGTTGGCTAGACATGGAAGATCCTTATGTGACCTTAGACAATAAGTATATTGAATCTTGTTGGTGGGTAGTGAAAAAACTATGGGATAGAGGCTTGATTTATCAGGGTTATAAGGTAACGCCACATTGCCCTAGATGTGGCACTTCTCTTAGCTCTCACGAAGTAGCTTTAGGTTATAAAGATGATACGGAGGACCCTTCGGTTTACATAAAGTTCCGAGTTGAGCGAGATTCAGTCATGGCGACCCCTCTTGAGCCTCTACTTAGCAGCTTCCAGCTCAAGCCCGCCTACTTGCTGGCTTGGACTACCACGCCCTGGACACTCCCCGGGAATACTGCCCTGGCGGTGGCACCACATCCCGAATACTCAGTGATGGAGGGGCCGAGTGACCACCTTATCTTGGCTTCCGTGCTTGTAGACAAGGTGGGGCTTGAAGGCTATCGGGAGGTTCTGACGGTCAAAGGGGCGGACATTGCAGGTGTGCAAAAAGGCCTGAGATACCAACCGCTATTCAATCCGCATGAGTTTGGTGTAGAAAGGAGACGGTTTAAGCAGTATTGCGAAGGATCAGACATAGGGCGTATGGCTCTTGAAATTGAGCCGAAGGATAACGATTTGTCTTTCCCGGTTATCGATGCCGATTTTGTCTCCTTGGATGAAGGCACCGGCATCGTCCATGTCGCTCCTGCGTTTGGGGAAGTGGACTTCGAGGCAGGCGAGATTAATGGACTTGATTTTGTTCAACCTGTAGATTTAGAGGGAAAGACCACCGGCACTTATCCTTTTGCGGGCAAGTTCGTCAAAGATGCTGACCCGCTGATTCTTGAGGATTTGGCGAAGAAGGGGCTTCTCTTTCGTAGCGAGAAGATTCACCATACCTACCCCTTTTGCTGGAGATGTGAGTCGCCTCTTCTCTATTATGCTAAGGAAACCTGGTATATCAGGACGACTTCAATGAAAGACAAGCTTATTTCTGCTAATGCTGAGATAAACTGGTATCCTGATTATATCAAGCATGGTCGTTTCGGCGATTGGCTGAAGAATAATGTTGACTGGGCCTTTTCTCGGGAGAGGTATTGGGGGACTCCGCTCAACATTTGGCATTGCTTCTCCTGTGGCAATTATGAGTGTGTTGGTAGTATTGATGAGTTGAAGGCGAAGTCAAATTTCAGTGGCTTGAACATACCCCTAGATTTGCATCGTCCTTATATGGACGAAGTTACCTTCGCTTGTCCTAAATGTGGTGGTGAGATGCATCGCATTCCTGACGTGATTGATTGCTGGTTTGATTCGGGAGCCATGCCTGTGGCTCAATGGCATTATCCCTTTGAGAATAAGGATGAGTTTGAGCAGAATTTTCCCGCGGATTTTGTTTGTGAAGCTGTTGACCAGACTCGCGGTTGGTTCTACAGTTTGCATGCGTTATCTACCTTGCTGTTTGAACGACCTTGCTTTAAGAACGTCATTTGCTTGGGACATGTTGTTGATGCCCAGGGCGAGAAGATGAGTAAATCAAAGGGCAATGTAATTGACCCAGAGACAGTGCTCAATAACTATGGTGCTGATGCCCTTAGGTGGTACATGTTGGTTTCTGCACCAGGGGGAGATAATCACAGGTTCTCCATGCAGATGGTCGCTGAAACCCTGCGAAAAAGCCTTCTTACTTTGTGGAATACTTATTCCTTTTTTACCCTCTATGCTAACATTGACCACTTTGTTCCCCAACCTCCAGGTCATAGCGAGACCCTGACTCCCCATCACTCTGAGGGGGAGAAGTGGCCGAAGAACCTCACTCAGGATAAGCTCCGCGAAACAATTTTTCTTACTGAACTCGATAACTGGATTGCCTCAGAGCTTAATCGTCTCATAGTCGAGGTGACCAAGATAATGGACAACTACAATCCCACTTTGGCAGCGCGCAAAATTGAGGAATTTGTAGACAATCTCTCCAATTGGTACGTGAGACGGTCTCGCCGTCGATTCTGGAAAAGTGAGAATGATGCTGATAAATTGGCAGCATATACTACACTACATCAATGCTTGGTAATCTTGTCCCAACTTTTGGCTCCCTTCGTACCATTTATTGCTGAAGAGCTTTATCAAAACCTGGTGCGCTCTGTTGATCCTGAAGCTGAGGAGAGTGTGCACTTGACCAATTTCCCTGTAGCCGATGAAACTAAAATTGATGATAAGCTAAATGACGATGTTGAGCTAGCCAGGAAAATATCCAGCTTGGGCAGAGCAGCGCGGGCTAAGGCAGGAATCAAAATACGCCAGCCTCTAGGAAGATTTATGGTTAAGCTAGGCTCTAAAGAGGAGAAGAGGGCTTTGAACAGGTTTGCTGCTGAAATAACGGAGGAGATAAACGTCAAGGAATTTATCACTCTGAGCGAAGCGAAGAATACAATAGCACTCAGGATAGGCTTCGCGAAAGAGCTAGCAGAATTCCCTTCAGATGTGCCAGGTTACAGTGTAGCTAGCGATGACAGATATTGGGTGGCGATAGATACTGAATTAACTCCAGATTTGATAGCTGAAGGAACGAGTAGAGAAGTTGTGCGCTATCTCCAGAATATGCGCCGCACCGCCCAGTTTGACATTACTGACCACATCATCACCTATTATCAGGCAGAAGAGCCGGTTAGGCGAGTAATGGTTAATTTTGCTGACTATATTAAACAGGAAACGTTATCCTACGAACTTATCGATAGTTTTGCTCCGGATGCAGATTATACCGAGGAACATCGCGTCTCAGATGGCAATGTTGTGTTGGCGGTAAAAAAAGCAACTTAGATTCTGAACTCTAAATTGCTAAATGCTAAAGAAATTCGAAATCCCTAATTTCCAAGATTCAGATATTAGTATTTAGTGTTTTTTAGCCCCATGGTGGCGGGCTCTCTATCAGTTGAGCCGAGGTTGTTTGGATATCACTGCCCCTGACGAAGATTATTTCCACTCCTTCTCCAATTTGGCTAGTATGAATGACTTGGACAAGTTCATCGGAGTTGACAGTTTCTTTGCCTCCAAAGCTGATAATGACGTCACCCTCTTCTAATCCAGCAACATCCGCAGGGCTATCAGGAACTACCTCTACAATGTATGCCCCTTCATTGACTGAAAGGTTGTTTGCCTTAGCAAAAGAGGAATCGACAGTCCATAAACTCACTCCAAGCCAGGGACGGATCACATAGCCTTGGTGAATTAAATCTTCAATAATGGGTTTAGCGCTGTTGATGCCTATAGCATAGCCCATGCCCTCTACTCCAACTGTAGCTATCTTAACACTGGTAATACCTATCACTTCACTAGCTAAGTTCACCAGTGGTCCGCCACTATTGCCAGGGTTGATGGCAGCAGTAGTCTGAATTAGGCCGTAGAGGGTATTTCCTGAAACGCTAACTGAGACGTTTAAGCGACTGATGATGCCCTGAGTGGCTGATGTTCCTTCTCCTAAAGCATTGCCGATAGCTACTACCCAATCACCTATGGCAAGCAAAGCTGAATCGCCCAGCGAAGCCTGGGGCAAATTCGCTGCTTCTACCTTGAGCACTGCTAAATCAGTTAGAGCATCGGTGCCCACTATGCCTGCTGGCAAAGTCCTGCCATCTGCAAGTTCCACTTGTATGCTTTTGGCATCCTCGACCACATGATTGTTGGTGATAATATATCCCTCCCTATCGATAATCGCTCCAGAACCAGCTGCACGTTGCGTCTGCTCCTGCTGGAAAATGTCATAAACTAACTTCTCCGTAGTAACGGAAACTACTGCGGGCATCGCCTGGGCAACGACCTCACGAATGGAAGGCAGTGGTGTAGCTGGTTGGCCGCTGTCAGAGGGAAATGTCCAACTGGGGTTAGTATGCTCAGTTGAGCTAGTGGATGGCGCAGGAGTTGGCGATGGTGTTGGCGCAAATAATTGAGGAGGAGATATGGAACACGCACTAAAGCTTAGTGCTAAAACCAATAGCGCTAAAACGGTAAAGATATATTTAATCCTGTTTGGCATTTTGCTCTGTTGGTTATTATAGCAGTTGCTATCCTCGGTTGCGAAAATATTAACTAGGCTTATTATAGGAGATGTGACTTAATTTACGGCGGATGATATAATAAAGTAAGAATGACTCAAGTGTATGTTCGGGAGTTATTGAGGGGTGTGGTAGAGACCTTGCTGCTTATTATTATCAACATGTTACCTACGCATGGTTACCAAATCGCTAAAGAACTAAACAGAAGAAGCCATGGTTACTTTAACTTTAACGGGAGCACAATCTATTCTGCATTGCGGAGGTTAGAGGATGAGGGGCTTGTCTTAAGCTCATGGCAGCAGGTGGCTCGAAAGCAAGATCGCCGTTACTACGAAATAACTGGAAAAGGTCGTCAGATCTTGACTGAGAAATTGGCGGAATTGCAAAAGTTCTATCATGCAACAAGTAGAGTCATAAACAATGTTGACTCTACTTCAGAAACGGTGGCAAAGAAATAGAACTCCATATCTTGGGGGCTCACGGCATTGAGGCTAGCGGAGCACGGTTAACCTCTCTGCCAATCGATGAAGCCTTAGTTATAGGCGTTGATAGGCTTTACTTCTGCTCTTTCTTTAGCACAGCAAGAGAAAACTAAAACTGTGTTGCTCAGTCATCACCAGTTTGATCATACTCAGGATCTAATTACTCCAGGTGCTAATGTTGACTCTTGGCGAGGCTAGGTTGATGTTTATGCCTTGCAGCACACTCTTGATGTGCTTACTTCTTGCTTCATTGATGGCAGGATGTATGTCAATTTTATTGAATATCCTGATAAGGAGAAACCAGCCCTCTTGCTTAGTGCCATTGAGCCCTATAGGAGAGCGATCACTGGGAAACACGAGGTTTTACCGCTGCCAGTAAGGCATTCCGTGCCTACTCTCGGCTATCAGATTATCTCTTCGGAGGGAAAAGCTCTTTTTTATACTGGTCATACTGGCCCCGGCATATCTGCCTGCTGGGAATATATTTCACCTCAATTGCTTATCCCTGAAATTGCTGGCCCTAATAAGTTTGAAGATTGGCTGAACCACGTTGGCCATCTTTCAGCTAACCTTCTCAAAAAAGAGCTTGCTCAAGTCAACAAACTCAAAAGGGATATTTACCCTACGTGAGCACTATTCATATGGCGTTACCATAGAAAAGTGAGATTAGAGGAGAGGTGGCTCAGGTAGCTGAAGAACTGGGAACTGGCATAAGCCTAAGATACGAAGATATGAAGGTGACTGTTTATTTAAGAGAGGTTTTTCTGGCTAGGGCTGAGTTATTATCTCTAGCCTATCTGGCAGAGACCGCGATTTAGCACTTTGGGCATTCCCCATCATCGCCAGTTCTGATTTCAAAGAGCCAAGCAAATCAGTATTAAGCGCTTCTCCTGCTCTCTCCACTGCCTTGCTTAATTGTTGAGCTCGACTACGTCCATGCATCAAATGGACAACTCCATTAACTCCCCATAACAATCCTCCACCATCACTTTCATTTTTAGTTATTTTAGTAAATGAGGCCATCTGGTCGAGCAGCTTCTTAGCTGGCCCAGCTAACGGTAGATTGCTCAGCTTGCCCTTTAGCCATGCGACAACATAGTATCCCAAACTTTCATAAAATTTCATCAGCACATTGCCTATAATACCATCGCAGACAATGACATTAGCTCGACCACTAAGGACATCATTGCCTTCTATATTACCAATAAAATCTAAGTTGCTGCTTTGAAGGAGTGAATAGCTTTCTTGAATTAATTTGCTGCCTTTGCCTTCTTCGGCTCCAATGCTTAGGAGGGCTACCTTAGGGTTGGCAATATTTAAAATCCTCTTGGCATAAACAGAGCCTATAATTGCGAATGATAGCAGTTGATTTGGCTTGCAATCAACGTTGGCCCCGCCATCTACAAGAATTGTATGTGGTGCGAAACCGACGAGAGGTACACAGACCACAGGGCGCTCTAGCCCTGGTATCATACCGAGAGATCTGATAGCACTGACAGATGTCGCTCCAGTGGGGCCGGCACTGACTAGCGCATCCGCCCTCCCTGTTTGTATTAATTTTGTCGCAACAGCTATAGAGGCATTAGGCTTGCGGCGGATAGCAAAGGCAGGATGCTCATCCTCCTTGATGACCGCATCAGCCCTAACACAAGTAATAGGGAGATGGGAGGCATCGTACTTGGCTAGTTCCCTTTCCATGATATCTAACGGCCCAACCAGTATAATTTCTGCGTTTTCCTTTTTGGCACTCATAACTGCTCCCTTAATTATCTCCTCAGGGGCATAGTCTCCACCCATAGCATCCACTGCTATTCTCACCAAGCTCCCGTCATTATATGTCAAAAATTCGTACCTCCCTTTCAAACCTCATGCTGTTGCTAATGTTCAACTGCTACCTCATACACAGCCATCTTCTCCTTGCCTAATTGCCATTTCTCGAATTGTAATGGCATATTATATACCCTTTCGTATCAAGTGAAGCAATACTTACAGGGTATGCCAGAGGAATTTTGCCAAGTGTAGGCAGAACTCAGCCGTTGAAACAAGTGACGCCTGTTAAAGCCTGAATTCCCTGATGGCATTCCCACCCTTGGATATTGGAATTGTGTTAATAACTGGTGCCATAGCATATTTTTGCTATGGCACCAGTTATTCTCTCTAGCTTACCTTTGGCAGTTCAGACAGCGCAGCTTCCACCATCTCCTTGGGGTATTCATAATCTATGAGTTTACCTGATAGGTAGGCATCATAAGCAGCCATGTCAACATGGCCATGTCCGCTATGGGCAATCAAGATAGTCTTTGCCTCACCAGATTCTCGACACTTAAGAGCTTCATCAATAGCTACCTTGATGCAATGATTCGTTTCTGGGGCACTGATGATACCCTCAGCGCGAGCGAAAGTTACACCAGCCTTGAAGGTGGCAATCTGATGCTCTGCTCTGGCTTCAAGAAACCCTAGTTTATGCAGGTGGCAGATGATGGGTGCCATCCCGTGGTAGCGCAAGCCCCCGGCATGGACTGGAGGTGGAATAAAGCCATGTCCCAAGGTGTACATCTTAACTATGGGGGCAAGTTTGGCTGAGTCGCCAAAGTCATAGGCGTAGGGTCCCTTGGTCATAGTAGGGCAGCTTTCTGGCTCCACATTGATGATGCGCAGGTCTGGTTTTGTTCCGTCAATTTTATCCTTGACGAAGGGCAGAAACAGGCCAGCGAAGTTAGAACCGCCGCCGATGCAGCCGACGATGATATCTGGGTAGGCGTCTGCCTGTTCCATCAGCTTTTTTGCCTCTAAGCCGTTGACGGTTTGATGCAGCAGCACATGGTTAAGCACGCTGCCTAAAGAGTACTTAGTATTTTCATGAGTCACGCAATCCTCTACTGCCTCGCTGATAGCAAGACCCAAGCTGCCGGGGCAGTCAGGGTCTTTTGCCAGCATATCTCGCCCTGTCTGAGTATCCCTGCTGGGGCTGGGCACACATTTGGCTCCCCATGTCTCCATCATGATGCGACGGTATGGCTTTTGGTGATAGCTAATAGCGACCATGTAAACCTTAATCTCAATGCCAAAGCAAGCAC
>CAZQBR010000014.1:0-18137 GCA_964591975.1 uncultured Dehalococcoidales bacterium | reverse complement strand
GGGCTGGGATTATCGTTTTGAGGGGAAGGATAAGGTCGGTTCGGCTTTGGTCTATGACAATACCATTATCCATATGGCCTTTTTTAAGATAAGCAAGGAAGAGAAAATTGGACGGATGTCAGGATATAAAAAGAGAAGAGAGTATAATAGGTTCCTTGATCGTCGGGATTTTGAGAAAAAATACTAATGGAAGGAGCGAAGTAAATGAAAATGATGGACTCTACCCGACGAGACCCTAGAGAAATGACCGATGAGGAAGCAATGAAATGGATGCAAGAATTAGTTAACAAGTTGGTGGAAGATAAAGGCTCTGCGGGAGGTGCATGTTCTCTCGAAGCCCTAAAAAATCCCGTTCGAAGAAATATTCTAAATGTTCTAGACAAAAGAGCTTTAGAAATAAATGAAATTTCTGAAAGAGTAGGAGTTACGGGACCTGCACTAAGATTCCATCTTAACTTCCTTAATAGTTCATATTTTATACAAATAGAAGGTAACAAGGTTGACCTAACGCCTGGAGGTGTTTCTGTCGTGAGAAGCAATAAGCGGATTTAAGGTAGCAAGAGAGAGTATATGGTGAGTTCAGATTCAATTTGAAATGGTGAAGTCCCTATGTCTGTGTAAAAAGGATGAGGTAAGCACATCCTAGCATTCTAGGCTATCGCTACCTACTTTGCGATTATTGGGCTTTGCTCACCAAAGGCTTCCTTTCTCAGGATTTCCAATTCCCACCAGATATCAGGTGTCATCTTCACATCATGCCAGTTTTGGGAAGCGGTAATTAAACTGGCATAGAGTAATCTTAGCTCTGAACTTTCAGTGGGAAAACGAGGAATCACTTTAGTTCTACGCCTCCCTTCTCCGAAAGTTCTCTCCACCATGTTGGTGGTTCGGATAGCCCTCCAATGAGGCTCAGGGAATTTGAGATAAGTAATACACTACCTCAAATCTTGCTCCAAACATTACATAGCTGAAGTGTAGTTGTTTTTGGATCGGGTTATGAGCTCTTGTCCTTGCCTTACCCCCTGCTCACAGCTTGGGGCATAAAACACCTGATGAACCAGTGGCTTAATCTCCTTTTGTGCCTTCTTGGGCAGCTTTGAAAGAATGTTTCTCATTTTATGTGCCAGGCAAGGTCGCTTAAAGGCGCTGCGAAATATCTCTCTTATCGCCCGGCTTAATGCCTTATTCACATCTGAGATCATTACCAAAGGCTCATTAAGTCCTCGCCCAGCCCAGATCGAAGCCAAAAGAGGTCGTTTTTCGCTCATTACCTTGTACAGAGAACAGGAATTTATTGAAGGTAAACTAAAGAGCATTGATTTCCTAGGAGAACACTCAGTAATAATACAAAAGGGGGAAGCTTGAATTCTATCACATATATTGGTCTAACTCACGTATTCACCTGGGTAACTCTGTTGGGTAACCCTCCACTAGTTTGAGTATGATCCTTTTTTAGTTTAACCAAAACCTCTCTTCCCTCAGAGATCGCCGTGGGATGCAATCCCTTACCTAAGATAGCTCGTAGTTTAGATAGTGCCTCTTCTACGCTCATGGGTTACTTCCTTTAACTACCATATCGAGTATTCCATGATAATCCTTAGGGTTCATGGCTTTGGTTCCTTCTTGAGAAAAATCTCGATGTTTCCGATATTCTCTACACCCTTGAGGCAAGAGAGCATGGCGACAATGACGTTGCTGATCATCGTCACTGGAAAGCCGGTCAAGGGTATAGGGCTATTATTTACATAAATAGAGATGCGCTCTCTTTGAGGCTTTATGAAGCCTTTCTCTAGGAGATCGGCTAGCCCACTAATATTTTCTGAAGAAAACTGTCTGACTTTGCTTTCCAAAGGTTCGTCTGTAACTATGGCTACGAGTTTCTTTAAGGAGCCAAGTGGCGGGCCGACATCTTTGCGGTGAACTTCTATTTTAGGCACGTTACCTTGCTTGAATCCCTCCGCGAGGATGATGTCGTAGTCCTCGCCCAAAAGGCGGGCTATCTCATCAAGATTGAGTTCTTGCGTGATAGGCTTAATTAGCACGAATTTTCTTGGGGAGCTAATAGCTGTAGCTTCGCTTCCAGCCTGAATATGGCGCCAGCTATCCTTTCCCTGTCTATCTAAAACCAAGTCGCCCATGGCATGCTTTATGGTAGCTATTTGATAGTCCCTCGATTTTAGCTCCCTGATAAGCTTTTCCATAAGGGTCGTCTTGCCCGATTTCGATTCACCCACAATCGAAACTATAGGAAGCATCCTTTAACTTCCCTCCTTTTCACTCTTCCTTGCGCTATCTTTGATTTGGCACTCCTATAGGCTTCTTCTAGGATTATTTCTTGAAAGTCAGGTAATCCCTAATCGCCTCCTTAAGCGTATTTGCTGCCAGAAGAGCACAATGAAGACTTTCTTCCGGGAGGCCTCCTAAGGCATTTAAGACATCATCCTGAGTGATTCTTTGAGCTTCAACAATGCCTTTCCCTTTAACTAGCTCGGTGACCATGCTACCTGAGGCGATACTGGGCCCACAGCCATTAGTCGAGAAGCTGGCGTTTATAATCCTGCCATCCTCCACCTTAACAAATATTCTCATATTATCCCCACAGGAGCCAGTTTGCTCTCCAAATCCATCAAAAGGCTGAATCCTACCCAAATTCCTTGGGTTGAGAAAATGGTCGATCACCTTCTCCGAGTATACCTTCCTCATGTCCTCCATGATAGATTCCTGTAACTCTTCAAACCTGTCACCAAACTCTTGTGCCATTTTCTCGCTCCTTTGGGAAAATTTTTTATAGTTAAACCCTGCTTGCTTAATTGCCTCGGTAACTTTCGTGGTCAGCTTATCTTTCTTATCTTCAAAATAGAGGTGGCTTTTGCATTTACAGTCGGTGGCACCAAAGCCAGGAACGGACTGGAATTCCGTAGCCAAGGCTCGAGCTAAAAAACACTCCCCTCGGAGCCTGCCCTGAAGAGCAAAGGACTCGCTGGGGCATAGGATTATCTCCGAAACCTTCGCTTCCTTCAAAAGATAATCAATATGCCAGTGGGGCTTTTTGTTACCCTTTAAGTGATGAGCTAGTCTTGCCTCCAATCCGTTCATAGCTGAACCAACATAGGCATAAAAAGCTTTAGGGCAGCAGACACAGCCTAACTTGCCTACAAGGATATCCTTCTCTGCAGTAAGCTCAGCTAGCAACACGTAGCTACCCTTCTTTTTTTTCATTCAGAACAGCAACGACGTTAGCAAACATTTCAGATACAGCATCTGATCTGTATTTCTCGATTTCCCCCTCGTCACATAGCCTGGCTAGCTCTGGATCAATAGGTAATTGTCCCAAAAGCGGGGCTCCTGAAGCTTGTGCCATCTCTTCCCCTTTGCTCCTGCCAAAAATCTCCATCTTCTTGCCCGTTTCAGGCAATATTAGATAACTCATATTTTCTACTACACCAAGAACGCGCACATTCAACTTTTGTGCCATTTTCACTGCCTTCTTCACTATCATTTCCGTCAACTCCTGGGGAGTAAAAACATCAATGACCCCTGACATGGGTATTGTTTGCATCACTGTCAATGGAGCATCCCCTGTGCCAGGTGGCAAGTCTATTATTAGATAGTCGAGCTTACCCCAGAGAACCTCTTCCCAGAACTGCGTGATAGCTTTAGACATAAGAGGGCCGCGCCAGATAACAGCTTCCTCTTCGTTAGGCAATAGGACATTCATGCCCATAACCTCAATCCCAGACCTTGACAATATAGGTAAAATGCCTGTCTGACTGCCAGCAGGATGAACGGCTAAGCCAAACATCTTGGGAATACTGGAGCCAGTAATATCAGCATCAAGCACGCCGACATCCTTATTTTCCCTGGCAAAAGCAGTAGCTAACAAGCCAGCTACTAAAGATTTGCCTACCCCCCCCTTGCCACTCATCACCGCTATTACATGTTGAATTTGATTAAGCTCTTTAGGCTTAGCCTCCACAAGCTCAACCTCAGTTTCCTCTACCTCAGGAAGCTCACGAATAACTTCAGCTACCTTATCCTTAAGCCAGCTATGATACTGGTCAGGGATTCCAGTTGAAGCCAGAACAATTCTTGCTTTGCTACCCTCCACTTCGATACTACGAACTAAGTTCATCTGTACCAAGCTGCGCATTACACCGGGGACGAGTATTCCATTCAACGCTTTCCTTATTTGATCCTCGTTTGCCATAAAGTTTGCCTCCTCTCTTTATCTAATGGTCACATATGTTATCGCCTGTTGCTAACGTACCTTTTATATGATCCAAAACAGCCTTTTCAGGGTCATCACCGAGCACACCGATAATGACCTCAATGCGGTTGTCCCTAAAAATGTCCTGCGCCCTGGATCCCATGCCACTAGCTATAACAACAGAAACTCCCTCCTCTGCAAGCCATACAGGAAGAAGGCCAGGTTGATGTCCTGGTGAAGTCACTATTTCCTTTCTTATGATCGCCTTTCTCGCCTCATCAACATCAAAAAAAGCGAAATGGCTACAATGACCAAAGTGGGTAGCTAGTTTGTCTTCTGTTACAGGAACTGCGTATCTCATTTTTCCCTCCTGCAGGTGGCATCAGTGGAGCAAGGGGATATCTCCCATCTCTCTATCCTGCCACAGCATGTTCTTTCCGTCATAAAAACACTCCTCCTTATAGCATCTGTATTCATAAATTGGCATTTCTCTCCTCCTATTTGTCTAGCTTGGCCGAAATAATTCGCCACAGCTCCTTTATTTGCTGAGTTGTTTTGTTGCTGGAATACTCTACTACCGGCGAACCTTGAACAATCGCCTCGGTTACCACATTATCGAAGGGAATTCCTGCCGCTACCTCTATCTTTTCCCTATAACAATAATTTTCAATTTGGTGGGAGTTCTCCTCATTGAGGTCATATTTATTTATGCAAACCAAGGGGGGAATGCCAAAGTGGCGGCAGACACCAATAACACGCTCGAGGTCATGTATCCCTGATAGCGTGGGCTCAGTTACCAGTAGAGCTAAGTTTGCACCAGATAGAGAAGAGATAACCGGACAGCCTATTCCTGGAGGCCCATCGGTGATGATATACTCCAAGCCCTCTCTCTCTGCAATGACCTTGGCATTCTGCCTCACCAGGGCTACCAACTTCCCTGAATTTTCTTGAGCAATGCCCAGCCTGGCATGAGACAGGTAACCATATTTGGTGTTGGAAATAAACCAATGTCCAGACATGCTCTCCCGCATGGTTATAGCGTCAACAGGACAGACCTGATGGCAGAAGCCACAACCCTCACAGGATACTGGATCAACCACGTAATCCTCTATCGCTCCAAAGCGGCACACTTCCTGGCATAAAGCGCACTCAGTGCACTTCTCTTTATCGATAAAAGCAACTTGCCCACTCCAAAACTCCTTTTTCTCCTTAAGCTCTGGCTTAAGGAGAAGATAGAGGTCAGCAGCATCCACATCACAGTCGGCTAATACCTTGCTTTGAGCTAAGGCGGCAAAGGAAGCCACTATGCTTGTCTTCCCGGTACCACCTTTACCACTGAGAACCACGATTTCTTTCATTTTGCTACCTGTCTAGTTAAGATTCCTTCGATATCCTGAAAAAGCCTGAGAAACGACTTATGCCACTGAGGCAGCCCTTCTATTAAGGGAATTCCTTTGGAATAAAGCGTAGCGATGTTTCTATCTAAAGGGATCTTCAGCAAAATAGGTATACCTTGCTCCTGGCAGTAATTTTCAACTTTATCATCCCCGACACCATCTCGATTAATTACCACACCACATGGAATATCTAATTTTCTCATTACTTCCACAGCCAGAGAAAGGTCACTCAATCCAAAAGGGGTGGGCTCAGTTACTAAGAGGCAAAAGTCACTGCCTTTTACTGCTTCTACCACAGGGCAAGAGCTTCCTGGAGAAACATCGATGATAACCATACTTGTAGGGTCAATATGTCCCTTTACCTCTCTGATTATGGGTGGGGCCATTGCTTCGCCAACAGTAAGTCTCCCTTGAACAAATTCCAGGTTCCCTAAGCTAGTTCTCTCGACCACTCCTATTTCTCTCCCCTCTTCACTAATAGCAGATTCAGGACAGAGATAAGAGCAGGCTCCGCACCCATGACATAGCTCAGGAAAGACAAGCACCTTATTCTTAACTACTGCGATAGCGTTATAGGCACAAACTTCAGCGCACTTGCCGCAATAAGTACACTTCGCCTCATCCACTTTGGGGATAGGAACGAACACTGGTTGACTTTGATTCAAAGGTGAACACAGAAAAATGTGAGCGTTAGGCTCCTCTACATCACAGTCTAGCAACTGCACTTTGCCCTTGTCCCTTAAGGTGAAGGCCAGATTAGTAGCCACCAGCGTCTTTCCTGTGCCGCCTTTCCCACTGGCAACAGAAACTATCATTCTACTCTCTAACCATCTTTACACCACAATTGGGGCAACTTAATTCGTAGCAGGGAGCACCTGCTTGATGAGAAACTCTTGTTCCACAACTGGGGCAAACGCAGCTTCCGCTGGGGCCTGCCCCAGGGCGGTTTCCATCCATCCTTCCCATGCCCCTACCTTGCCCCATTCCTCTTCCTGTTCCGGGTCCCTGACCAAAAGGTCCCGTGCCATCTCCTCTAGGCATAAATCACCTCCATTTTCTACTACATCGGTGGCAGTCCACACATTCCAGAGCTGCAAGTGGGGCAACTCATTTCTGAGGGCTCGGTTCCACTTGAGCCAGGGCTAAAAAATGAGGAAAAGAGCCTCTTGGGCTCACCACTATGGCATTTGGGGCAACTTAAACCAGCATTTCCTTCATCAATGGCTTGTCGAACTTCGAACTTTTGTCCACACTGGGTGCATTGATATTCATAGATTGGCATAGCTCCTCCTTATTCCTTTTTCTCCAATTGCTCAATTCGGCGCAAGATTTCATCAAGCTGCTGACTCATTGCCTGTGCCTGGCCTTTAAGCGTCTCTATCTCTTGCTCTGGGCTCGTGGCTTGAGGTGCTGCTTGAGGCATCATTCCCAATCCCATCCCCATACCTCTGCCCATGCCACGGCCCATGCCGCGGCCCATGCCCATGCCTTTACCCATACCCACACCATAATGGCTATCTACATTGGGTTGGGCATCTGATTGAAGCCCACCCGTTTTGTAAGCTTCAACGGCATCTCTTATTTTCCCAGTGACACTACTGATCACTTGAAGTCCTGCGGCAGATAACGTCTGATAGGCATTGGGGCCACAGTTGCCGGTGAGAATCACTTGGGCTCCTCTGCTAGCAATCATTTGAGCTGTACTAATACCAGCTCCACCACCAGCCATGGCATTCGAATTCTCCAAAGTCTCAAACTCCATGGTCTGCGGGTCAACGATAACAAAATATTGACAACGCCCAAAACGAGGGTCCACCTCAGCATCTAAACTAGTACCTGTTGCTGATATAGCTATCTTCATAATTTGCTCCTTACTCTCCTCCTGCTTCTAATTCTTTCAGCCTACTATTAATCTGCTCCAGTCGGTTCTTTAAAGTCTGCGACTGGTTTTTCAGGAAATCCAGTTCTTGCTCCCTGCTCATTTGCGGAGCGTATGTGTCCGCTCCTGGCACTCCTCCCATAGGTGCTCCAGCATAACTACCATATGGCATAGCTCCCGGATAAGCAGTCCCTCCATAATAAGGCGTAGCCCCAGGGCTACCATAAGAAGGGTAACCTGGCGGGACAGGCGCTCCTGCAGCTCCGCTGAGGTAATAACCACATCTAGGCAATCCTCCCCTCCCCAAACCCACATAAGGCCAAGGGGGAGAGCTTCCTCTAAAACCGAATCCCCATCCTCTTCTTCCAAATCCCCTACCTCCAAATCCATTAGGCATTCTTCACCTCCTTTCTATTTGCGAAGTTCTTCAATCCTTTTTTCATTCCATTTAGCTCGCTTGCAAGCCATCTTTCCTGGTCTTCAAGGATACCGAAATCCATACCAAGACCACATTTTATCACCTCCGTAAGAAAATTTAAAAATTTACCACCAAGGGTAACAGTAAGATCTCAATCTTCACCAACCACGCCCCCTGTCACAACCCCTACCACGACCAAAACCCCAACCCCATCTAGGCCACCATGGCAATGCTGGAGCTCTCCAGCCCCAGCCAAACTGTCTCCCGGGTATTGGGCCAGCGAAGCCTGGCCTACCAAATCCAGCGCAAAAACCACGCCCCCTCCCTGTCATTGGACCTAATCCCATCGGTCCCGTTCCATCTCCGAATGGCATTTCTCTTCACCTCCCTTCTTTTTGTTTCATCGCCTTCCGCGAAACCTCCTGCCATATCCTCTTCCAAAACCAAAGCTCGGTAGAGGCATAGGCTGGATGTTCATACTGGCACATATGGGACAAGATAACGGAAGCTTATTTGCTAAAGCCTCAAAGGGCACATTCCACTCATGTCCATCGTTATTACATTTAAAACGACTCTGAGGCAAGCCAAAATTTCCTCCCTCAATTTGGATTGCCTTGCCATTGATCAAGGCATCAGCCAGCTTCCTTCGGGCCGACTCCACTATGCGGTGGAAAGTCGGCCTCGAGATATGCATCCTCTGCGCGCACTCTTCCTGCTCTAGCCCTTCCAGGTCTTTAAGACGAATAGCTTCGATTTCCTCCACTGAAAGGCAAACCCCCTGCAACAAATTTGCAGGAATGCCCACCGGTCTAAAGAAACCCGCCCCGGGCAACTGGGCAACACACCTCAATTTCACTGGTCTAGCCATATAAAATCACCTAATTTCCCTAGGAATTATGAACATATGTCAATAATAATTCTAACAGCAGTTCTCAATGTTGTCAAATTGAGATTGCTTAACGACCTCGCTTTTCGTCATTCTGAGCCCTATGGGCGAAGAATCTCAGAGATTCTTCATTCCGCTTCGCTCTATTCAGAATGATAGGGGAAAGAGTTACAATTTACTATTAATAAATGCTTTGTCAAATTTTGACCATTTTGTCGGTGAGTGATACAAATTAGAATATGGATTGTATCGAGCTTTTTCCCAGTCTTTCTCACTGCATAGAAACCACAGCCATGGAGGAATTCTGGAATTCGGTAAACAAATACATAGAAGGTGCGCAGGAGGACAAAAAGACCGAAGCAAAAATCGAGCTCCTCAAAGCCTTCTTAGAATCAATGGACTTTAAAAAGCTCCGCAGCCAAAGCGAGAAGCACTTAGTAGAAGGGAAGACAGTCAAATTTATAATTTCCTGGAAACAGGGCAAGCCAAGCTACGAAATGGTGGTTACTAAAGCCACGGATTGAGCGGCTATCCCCTCCTCTCTACCAATAAAGCCCAAACCATTGGTGGTGGTGGCTTTGATTGTTACTCGTGTTGGGTCAATAGCCAAAGCCTGGCTGATGCGTTTCCGCATCTCCGGGATGAAAGATGAGAGCTTGGGGCGCTGAGCCATGATAGTAACGTCCATATTAGCTACTTGGAAACCTTTGGCTCTAACTAACTCGCCAGCTTTGCTTAATAAGACCAAGCTAGAGATGTTTTCGTACTTTGGCTCCTCCGGAGGAAATTGCATGCCAATATCACCGAGGTCAGCAGCACCCAATAGAGCGTCTATTATGGCATGAGTTGCTACATCAGCATCACTCCAACCCGACAAGCCTTTATCATGAAGGATATCAACGCCCCCCAGGATTAGCTTTCTCCCTGAAACCAACGGATGACTATCATAGCCGATGCCAACTCTCAGCTCTTTTTCCATTTGAGCCCCTTTGTTGTGCTCAGAGCTTGCCGTGTCTGTGCAAAAATCCGCTTATATTCCCCAAAGTCATTATTAGTATACACCTAAATTTGTAAGGTGGCTTCTCGGCTCGCTCCTCCGCTAAGTTTATTGAACAAAGATAGACATTTGTTGACTCCAAGGAATTGACCTCAGCTTGAGTGCTGTGGTAGGAGAATTCAGGCAGGTGAGGCTGGTCATATATTTCCCTATATGGCTTCTGCTGTAGCTTGGCTTACGGCACTTATGGCTGCGGTATTAGTCGTGTTTTTCTGCTTAATCACTTTAGCCACTGTTTCGTAACGAAAGTCGAACACCCTACCTAATAATGCTCTGTTAGTATTAGCACTTCCAAGATTGCCAAAATCTAATCGATGCAACTCGGTACAAAATTACGGCATCTCCCTCAAGCCTTAACGGGATTTTAATATTTACGCGCTACCATCCCATTGTAGATACTTAAAATGCAAAGGGGCAACATACTGGTTACGTCGTTTTAGGATGTTCAACGACTCGGACAAGCACAACAAGGCTAATGTTATAAGAGAAGGAGGTATTTGCGATGAAGAGGATAAATGTAATGAATTTGCTCTCTCTTTTCCTGATTCTGTTACTCGCGCTAGGCACCGCGTGTGAGCTGCCACTCAGCATAGATGTTTCGATGCCGGCAGGTTCTCTCGCTGACAGTGGTAATACCACCTCTACTGACATTGATCGGTCCATACTGCCTGCCGAAAGCCATTCCCCAGTGCTGCCCAGTATTGCCGATGTTGTCGCCGCGGTTAATCCTTCAGTGGTAGCTATTAATACTGAAACAACTTTCAACGCTTTCCGTAGTTCTTTCACCCAGGAGGGAGCTGGTTCGGGGTGGATCATAGATGAAAATGGGATTATCGTGACCAATAATCATGTCGTCGCCGGGGCTGAGAGTATCACCTTAACACTAGATGACGGTAGAACTTTCCCAGTTGACAGGAATACGCTAGCTACTGACCCGCTAACCGATTTGGCTGTTCTCAAAATCGACGCTGAAAACCTGCCAGCCGCTTATATTGGCGACTCCTCTGCATTGAAGGTTGGTGACTGGGTGGTAGCTATCGGCAATTCACTGGGTCTGGGGATAAGTGCTACAAATGGAATAGTCAGTGGCCTAGAGATTTCTCTACCAGTATCCTCAGGGCAAACACTGCATGACCTTATTCAGACTGACGCCGCTATTAACCCCGGCAACAGCGGCGGACCACTGGTTAACATGAAAGGGGAGGTTATTGGCATTACCAGTGTCAAGATTGCTGCGGTTGGCGTCGAGGGGCTGGGCTATGCCATAAGCATTAATGAGGCGATACCGATTATTGAAGAATTGATTACAGGCTAGCGGTGATCCAACCTGGTTATGGGTAGGATTCCCACTGCTATCGAGTAGTCAGCACTTAGCTCTATCCTAGCATTTGTTACTCGGATTCTGGCGACCTCCTTAAATCTTAACAGGATCCTAACATTCGCCTGCTACCATTAAGTCATTATCATTGATAATGGTATCTAGACAAGGAGGTAAAACAGAAATGTGGCGAAGGAAGAAGCTTATTCTCGTCACGACGGTAATTGTGGTTGTACTGGCGGGGAGTGTTATGGGAATAGGCTGCTCCCAAACCGGAAATGAGGAAGGACTGCGGCCCGAAAGTGAGGGCGAGCCCCCTAACAACGCTCTATTAACCAGTGTCGCAGAGATTCTTCAAATTGATCAGCAGAAACTGGAAGATGCCTTCACCCAAGCCCGAAGCGAGGTGAGGAATGAAGCTCTGGATGACAATCAACCTGAGGCACTACTGGCAAGGGTCGCAGAAATACTTGGTATTGCTCAGAAGGATTTAGAAGATGCTTTTGCTCAAAATCGAAGCGAGATGCCGAACGGAGCACCTTGGCAGAGACCAGCCAACGGCAATCCTGGCCCATGGCATGGACGGGGTGCTAACGAAGAGTAAAGGGGCAATATGGATAATATGCAGCGAAGTACCCTATACATCTTACTGGGGATTGGTATTGCAACACTTTCCACTGGTTTAGTCTTTTTATTTATGCACTTGGCCTGAAGCTGGCCCTGATTGCTAACGCTTAATCAATGCAATTCGGTACAAAATTGCAGTATCTCCCCTAAATCTTAACAGGTTCCTAACATTCACCTGCTACCATTAAATCATTATCATTGATAATAATATCTAGAAAGGAGGTGAAACAGAAATGTGGCGAAGCAAGAAGTTCGTTGTGGCCGTGGTGGTAGCTAGCCTCGTTCTGGTCGGGAGCATAGGCGGGGCAGCCCTTGCTGACGACAACGGGAATGACAACGGGCCTGGGGCACTCTTCGGGGCTCTATGGGACAAAGTCTGTGCAATCTACGAAGATAACACAGGCGACGATATTGATCCAGAGGCCTTAAAAGATGCCTTTGCCCAGGCCCAAAGCGAGATGCGGACTGAAGCTCTGGAAAGCCGTCTCCAGAAGCTAGTAGACGAGGGCAAGATAACCCAGGGCGAAGCTGACGCATATAAGGAATGGTTGCAGGAGAGGCCAGACATGGAGCAATTCAGGCATCAGTTGGGGGAGTGGCAGCAAGCGAGGCCGGACATACCGCCAGAGATGAAGGAGTGGCAAGAGTCAAGGCCGGATATCCCACTCGGATTTGGCTTTCGTGGCGGTGCTGGGTTCCGCACCATGGGCGGACCACACGGCTGGGGTGGACCATGTGCCCCTGAGAACAACTAACCAACCTTCCCGTATAGATACTTTGGCTGACCATGAGCAAGAGAGGGGGAGAATACTCTCCCCCTCTTTCTGTAAATATCTGGGGGGAGAGGAAAGGCTTTGATGTTAACATTTACTTAACATTTATGTTATAGCATAATAAAAAGGGTACTAATGATTAAGGACTGAAAGTTGGTAGGTAAGAGAGTTCTGGTTGTTGACGATGATGTGAAAACGGTGGAATTGGTCAAGCTCTACCTGGATAGAGATGGTTATAGAGTTCTTAGCGCTTATGATGGCGTTGAGGCCCTGAGATTGGCCAGGGAGAGCCACCCCGACCTTATTGTTCTCGATTTAATGCTGCCCGGCATCGATGGCCTTGAGCTCTGTAGCATACTCAGGGATGAATCCGATGTGCCGATTATTATGCTCACGGCAAAGACCACTGACCAGGACAAGCTAACGGGCCTGAATTTGGGAGCAGACGATTACGTAACCAAACCCTTCAGTCCTAGAGAACTAGCCGCCAGAGTGAGAGTAATCCTCAGGCGTCTCCCCGGAGAGCGCGGTCCTGATGAACTCAAGCATGGCGAGCTCACTGTCAATTTTCTCAGGCACGAGGCGTCTCTTGCCGGCAGGCCTCTCAATCTTACTATGGTTGAATTCAAGTTGCTGGGAGTTCTCGCCAAGGAACCGGGCAGGGTTTTCACCCGGGCGCAACTTATAGAAAAGGCTCTTGGCTATGATTTTGAGGGCTTTGACCGCACTATTGATGTCCATATCCTTAACCTACGCCGAAAACTGGAGCCAGACCCCAACCATCCCAGATATATAAAGACGGTATATGGAGCCGGCTACAAGCTTGTCAGAGGTGAGCAGTGATACATAGTCTGCGTTTTCGGCTTGTTGTGTCTTTCACCTTAGTGATATTGGTGACTATTGGTACAGTATTACTCTTTATTAACCAGGCCACCCAAGATGAAATCCGCCGATTTGGAGAACGCATTGACCAAATGCGTGCCGCCAGGATGGAAGTTGAGCTGTCCCGTTATTATTTCCGGCAAGGGGATTGGAAGGGAATTCAACCATTTGTCGAGCAGTGGGGCAACCTCTACGGGCAGCGAATCATACTGACCGATTCCAATGGAACGGTAGTAGCTGATTCTGAGGGAGACCTCTTGGAAGAGTCGTACGATCCTAATTCGCAGGGCAGGCCTCTATCACACCCGTGGCAACCAAGCACCATCGGTACACTCTACGTCAGCCCGGAATCACCACCGGAATTGGGTTTAACTTCATTGCAAATCCTTTTCAAAGCAATAGGTCGCTTTTTCCTCTGGGGAGGCTTGATCGCTGTTGCCATTGCTCTGATAATGACCTTTTCCCTGTCGCGGCGAATTTTAGCCCCGGTTAAGGCTCTTACATCCGCTACCAAGCGCCTGGGGTGCGGTGATTTTTCCCAAAGAGTACAAGTTAAGGATAGGGGTGAACTTGGAGAGCTAGCCAGTACCTTTAACTCCATGGCTAGCGATCTAGAACGCGCCGAGAAGCTGCGACGGAATATGGTGGCTGATGTTGCCCACGAACTAAGAACCCCTCTTTCTAATATTCGGGGGTACCTGGAGGCAGTCCATGACAGGGTGATAAAGCCAGATGCTGACACTATTCGCTCCCTTGATGAAGAGGCAATGCTGCTGTCTCGGCTGGTTGACGACCTTCAGGAGCTAAGTCTTGCCGAGGCCGGAGAATTAAAGCTAGTTCGTCAGCCAGAAAGCGTTGCTGAGTTAATCAAACAAACAGCGGCTATGGTGCAGGCCCAGGTGGCAGCAAAGGAGGTATCCATATCGATTGACCTGCCCGCTAAACTACCACCGGCGAATATCGACGCGCGCCGGATTAGTCAAGCGCTGCGTAACCTTTTGGAGAACGCAGTGGCCCACACTCGTAAAGGAGGTGCCATCACGGTGACTGCCAGAGAGCAGGATAACTATGTAGAGGTGGCTGTGAGCGACACCGGTGAAGGTATTCCTGCTGCAGACTTGCCCAACATCTTTGAGCGCTTCTACCGGGTGGACAAGTCGCGCGCCAGGGCCACTGGAGGCAGCGGCCTAGGGCTCACCATTGCCAAACGCCTGGTTGAAGCTCACGGCGGAAAGATTGAAATCCAGAGTGAACTGAGGAAGGGAAGCCGTTTTGCCTTTACCATCCCCGTGTCACAGTAACCTGCTCGTTATGCTCACTTGTTTTTAGGCAGCTTGTTGTAAATTTTGGTTTTACTTAAATAAGATACCAGTAATGTTAATAATTCCTTAATAATTCGCTATCATACTAACCGATAGAAGTGATGTTTTTGTCCCACTTCTAACCCGATATATGGAAAGGTGCAGGAGAATATAATGAGAATCTTAAAGATAGTACTGATAACCCTTATTCTAAGCGGGCTCGCTATTCCTTTGTTAAGTTGTGGCTCTGAATCTGACTCGGAATCGCTGCCAGAAAACCAGGTAGTGACTGTGCAGCGAGGAGATCTGACAATAGATATCACTGCCAGCGGCAATCTGGCGTTGTCCGTTATGGAGGACTTGGCTTTCGACATTTCAGGCACAGTGGAAGAAATTCTGGTGGAGGAGGGAGAATCTGTTGAACAAGGACAGGTGCTGGCGAGGCTAGATACTTCAGAATGGGAGGACGAGTTGAAGGCTCTTAAACGCCAGGTGACAGCTAAGGAGCTTGGCCTACTTCAGGCAGAGATAAACCTGGAGAATGCCGAGCTTTCCCTGAACAAGGCTGAGATGGCAGATATCGTTGACTATTGGGAAGTAGACATAAAAGAACTGCAGGTCGAACTGGCTAAAGCGCATGTAGAAGATGCTAAGCAGGCATTAGAAGAAGCCCAAGAAGAGCTAGCAGAAGCCCTCGATGCCAGCCCGGAGATTACTGCTCCCTTTGACGGCTTCATTACCAAAATAAACGTTGAGGGTGGTGATGAGGTAATGAAAGGCACCGTAGCGATGATTCTCGCTGACCCTGACAGTTTTGAAGCGGACATCCTGGTCAGCGAAATGGATATCTTTCAGGTAAAGCTGGGGGGAGAAGCCTGGGTGCAGATGGATGCCCAGCAAGGAATGCGCCTTCCCGCTGAGGTAGCCCATATCTCACCCACAGCCACTATTCAGTCAGGGGTGGTGAACTACAGGGTAAAGGTGGAAGTACAGTCCCTCGAAAGGGTAATGCAGGAACAGCAACAGGCAAGGCAGGAGGCGATGGAGAAGATGACACAGGGAGAACTTCCGGACGGCCTAAAGCAGGCCGTTGAGGAAGGCCAAATCACTCAAGAACAGGCTGAAGAAAAGCTCAAGCAGATGCAGCAGGGGCAAGGATGGCAGCAAGGGCAGGTGCCCACGGCAATACCTGAGGACTTTCAGCTCAGGGAAGGCCTGACCGTCACTGTGAGCATCATAGCGGATGAGAGGGAAGATGTCCTGCTGGTACCCAACTCGGCGATTACCGCCCAGGGATGGGAAAACTACGTCCAGGTGCTGTCACCGGATGGCACGATTGAGGAACGCGCTATAACGACTGGCATCAGCAACTGGCAATACACCGAGGTAACCGATGGGCTCAGTGAGGGCGAAAAGGTGGTTATTCCACAAGGCACTGCTACCACAACAACGACACCCGAACAGCAAAAACCTCCAGGCGGAATGATGGTACCGAGAATGATGGGTAAATGATCCAGATACAGAATATAACCAAAGTTTATCCCATGGGCAAAAGGGAGCTGACCGTACTCCGAGGGTTGAGCACCCATATTGAGCAGGGCGAGCTGGTAGCCATTATGGGGCCCTCTGGCTCGGGAAAGACTACGCTGCTTAACCTTATTGGTTGCCTGGACAAGCCGACATCCGGCAAATACTACTTGGAAGGAAGGGAAGTCAGTCGTCTGAGCAGCGGTGAACTGGCTGGAATCAGAGGTCAGAAGATTGGTTTTGTCTTCCAGACTTTCAATCTACTGCCGCGGCTTTCGGCACTGGCTAATGTGGAGCTTGGCATGAGATACGCTGGCGGTGTTGACCGTCAACGTGCCGTAGAGGCACTGACGAAGGTTGGACTCTCTGACCGGGCCAATCACCGCCCTACTGAGCTTTCGGGAGGGGAACAGCAGAGGGTTGCCATTGCTCGGGCTCTGGTCAAGAACCCGCCCTTGATTCTTGCCGATGAGCCTACCGGCAACCTGGACAGCCGCTCCGGCGAGGAGATAATCTCTATCCTCACTGCGTTACATGCCGAGCAGGGCATTACTCTACTCGTGGTAACCCATGATGTCAACATTGCTCACCACTGCCAGCGCATCATCCATCTTAAGGATGGACAAGTAGTGTCGGAGGAGAGGCTATGAAGAGATGGTTGGAACCTTTAGCCACTGCTAGGCTCGGGGTGGCTACTCACAAGCTTCGTAGCTTCCTGACTATACTGGGCATCGTCATTGGTGTCGCTGCAGTAATAGCGCTGATGTCCATGGGTAGAGGTGCCGAGGCACAGATTATCTCTAACATCGAAAGCATGGGGGCAGACCTCATTACTATTTACCCCGGGGGGGTTACCTTGACTATGGAAGATGCGGAGGCAATATCAGAGCAGACCCCCTACATAACTGCAGTAGCCCCTTCCTACTCCAGCAATCTCCAGTTAGCCGTCGGCGGTGAGAATATGGATGCCCAGGTTAGCGGGGTGCCCCCAGAGTATCAGGACATACAGAATTTGGAGATTGCCTATGGTGCCTTCTTTACTGAATATGATTATCAACGTGGCTCAAAGGTAGCCGTGCTCGGTTCCAATGTAAAAGAGACGCTCTTTGGAGATGCTGACCCCATAGGGCAACAGATACGGATGGGCAGCATTATCGTGCGCGTCATCGGCGTATTGGAGAGCAAGGAAGGCATGATGGGCTCGCCTGACGACGGCATCCTTATCCCACTGACCGCCCTTCAGCAGACAGTCGCCCAGCCGCGAACCGCTCAGGGCAAGCGCGTGGTATCATCCATAGCATTAACGGTAAGTGACGAGGAGCAGGCAAGTTATGTCACTGAAGAAATTACCAGCCTGCTCCGCACCCGCCACCAGCTTGGTGCCTTAGACGATGATGATTTCAAAATTATATCTATAACGGAAATATCCGAAACCATTTCGGAGGCGATAGGCACGATGACTCTTCTTCTAGGAGCCATTGCCGCTATTTCCTTGCTGGTGGGTGGTATCGGCGTGATGAACATAATGCTGGTATCTGTACTGGAGAGAACCAGGGAGATAGGCATCCTTAAAGCACTGGGAGCCAGAGAGCGGGATATATGGGGTCAATTCCTGATTGAAGCGGCATTCCTAACGCTTGCCGGTGGTATCATTGGAGTTGTCGTGGGCTGGGTAGTCTCATATTTCGTCTCCAGCATGGGGCTAATGCCCACTTTGGTTACTGCTGACATAGTTATCCTTGCCATTTCGGTATCGGTTGGTATTGGTCTATTCTTCGGCTTTTTCCCCGCCTGGCAGGCCTCTCGCCTCAATCCCATCGAGGCTCTCAGGTCTGAGTAAGGGCCAAGCCTATTCTTGACCATAG
>CAZQBR010000013.1:13439-18439 GCA_964591975.1 uncultured Dehalococcoidales bacterium | reverse complement strand
TGCCGCCGGAAACAACTGCTACGTCTCCGATGTTCAAATTGCCCTGTGGGTCCATGAGGATTTCATCGATTTGGACCTCAACCGTTACGCCGCCTATGCGAGGAGTAACATTAGTCACCTCCCCTGTGAACCAGACAGCGACCACAATTTTCCTGAGGTAATGCTCTGAAGTCTCTAGACTTATTCGATGACTGCCGCCATAGTCAACACCTGTGTATCCGCCATAGACCTCCACTGTATCTCCAACTGCCACCTGGTCCATCTGAGCTTCGTTGCCGAGGCAGCTTGAAGCGATTGCAATCTCTCCAACATCCATATCACCTACTGGGTCGGAAAGAATTTCAGTGATTTGAACATGAACATATGTGCAACCCATACCAAACGTAACATCCGTCACTTCGCCTTTGAATTGAACATTGTCCGAAGAGCCTTCGGCGTAACTCTGGGACAAAGCCTCTTCCCCGAATTGTCTCATCCCCCGCGCAATCGCTGCTTCCAACTCCTCCTTACCTGTTAAGCCTTCGAGCTTCTCAAATTGGTATCCTGCGCTGCCTTTACCCGAGATGGTTATCATCGTGGGGTAACTATTCACCTCAAACCCTTCCTTCCATCTCGGCTCCTCATCCGCATTGATGCGGATGAAAGCCGCCGTTCCGTTATACTCTTGCTCCAATTCATCAATTATGGGCATTTGCTCATGGCAGTAGTGGCACCAATCGGTATAGAAGAACAGGAATGCCGGCTTGCCAGCCAGGATGGCGTCGATATCAGTAAACGGTGTATCAGATAAAGCTGAACCCTCTGAACTGCAGGGACATTCTTTTCTTGCTTGGTCGGCAATTGGTGGAGCTGTCAATGGCGCAGCGATATCACCACGAACCTGCTCCTGTATACTTAAGGGGGTTGGCTCTATTCCCTGTGTCGGGCTATCAGCGCCGGTTGGCGGCAGACTTGCCGCTACCCCGGTGGCCAAAAGCGCCAGAAGCCCCACAGCTATTAGGGCTATTACCTTCTTGTCCTTCATTTTCCCTCCTCCTAGTCTCCCCCCGCCGGAGCAGAAATTCAGCTTGACCTTACTCCCCTTCAAGAGACACGTGTTCTGTAAAATGTTATGCAAGAATTACAGGCAGCTCGCTGCCTTTGGGGAAGGACGGGGTCAATTACCCCCTTTAACCCTTCGTTTATCCGAAGTGCAGCATAATAACCTCTATTGCCCGCGCTTTGGTTAGCTCTTGGCTGAAGTAGTCCTGGACGCCCTGGATGGCTTCCACCTTCTGGACTATGCCATCGCTGTCTGTATCGTACTCCCAGGGGTCCCAGCCCTCGGCACTGGCGCTCGGCGCTGCCCAGGGCATTAGCGAAATAGCAATAGCAATAACTAAAACAATAATTCCTAATTTTTTCATGTAAAAACTTCCCTGGATTTCTTGTTAGCTATCGGGATTGGCGTGCCTGACAATTTACAGTGTAGATTTGAGACTAAGATTTGTCAATAAGGGAAACCCCCTAACTTCCCAGGCTAAATTTGGAACTCCACCACAGCACACAATCCGGGCTCAGACTATGCCAGCTTCACCACGGGCCTGGCAGCGACCAGCATAATATAAGCGTTTTCCCCTCTAGAGCGCTTCCCTTAACTCAGCCTTGAGCCCTTTTAGGAGTCGTTTAACCGAAGTACAGCATAATAACCTCTATTGCCTGGGCTTTGGTTATATCCCCGTCAAAGTAGTCCATAACGGCCTGGATGGCTTCTGTCTTCTGGATTATGTCATCGCTGTTTTCATCATATTGCCAGGCGTCAAACGCTGGCCCTTGTGCGCATGCTATGGCATACATCTTGCTAGATGTTCCAATCAATGTATCATCTTTTCCATCGCCATTGAGATCGCCACCCGACCCAACCCAAATCCACTTATCCGCTTCAGCCTCCCAGAAGTGAGTTCCATCTATCCCTTTCTTAGCTATCACCTTCGCCGCTGTTGTAACCATGTCCGGATATGGGGTGCATTCCCGCTGTCTCACGATAACATCACTCAATCCATCTCCATCCAGGTCTCCTGCCCAAAATGCCGCCATATCACAGGTACGCTCCCCGCTGGCGCTTACCGGCTCCTGCCAGAGGTGAGTCCCATTAATACCCTTTTTCGCTATCACCTCAGCCATTGTCATATCTGTTGGTGAATGGTATTTCCATACTTCGACGGTAACGTCATTCAATCCATCGCCATCCAGGTCTCCTGCCAAACCAGATGGTGTTATTCCACAGCTATACTGGTCCCCGTCGGTGCTTATCGACTCCTCCCAGAGGTGGGTCCCGTTTATTCCCTTCTTCGCTATCACCTCCGCCGTTCGTGTATCTGTTGATGCATTATATTCCCACTGCCAAACGATAAGGTCATCCAATTCATCGCCATCCAGGTCTCCTACCCAAAGCACTGACATGCTACAGTTATGCTCCCCTCTGGCGCTCATCGACTCCTGCCAGAGATGGGTTCCATCTATCCCCTTCTTCGCTATCACCTTTGCCAATCCTGTATCTGTTGATGCATTATATCTGTATTGCAAAACAGTAACGTCACCCAGTCCATCTCCATCCAGGTCTCCTGCCCCAAGTGCCCACATTTCGCAGCTAAGCCCCCCGTCGGCGCTTATCGTCTCCTCCCAGAGATGAGTCCCATCTGTCCCCTTCTTCGCTATCACTTTCATCGTTAATATATCTGTTACAGGATCATATTCCGACTGCTGAACGACAACGTCATCGACTCCATCGCCATCCAGGTCTCCTGCAATAAATGGCCATAGAGAACATTGTGTTCCGTTTACCGACTCCTCCCAGAGGTGAGTCCCATTTGTCCCCTTCTTCGCTATCACTTTCGCCGTCATTGTACTCGTCGCTACATCAAGCTCCAACTGCCAAACCATAACGTCATTCAATCCATCGCTATCCAGGTCTCCTATTGGCGATGCCCCCATATAGGCTGCTACTACCGACTCCTCCCAGAGATGGGTCCCATTTATCCCCTTCTTCGCTATTACCTTCCACGTTGATACAAATGTTACTGGATCCCGCTCGTACTGCAAAACGATTACGTCGCCCAATCCATCGCCATCTAAGTCTCCTGCCTGAAACGGCAATATATCGCAGCCATACTCCCCGCTGGCACTTACCGACTCCTCCCAGAGGTGAGTCCCATTTGTCCCCTTCTTCGCTATCACCTTTGCCGTTCGTGTATTTGTGGCTGAATCGTATTTTGTGGTACGAACCAAAACATCTGCATTACTATCGCCGTCCATATCTGGTACTATGTGAGCTCCTGATGCACCTGATGTCTCATCTGCATCAAGAAGTTCTTGCCAAATTATTGAGTAGTTACCAGCGAGATTAAGGTCTCCCACTCCATTTTCTTGAGCATTTTCAGCACTCGCTGGAGCTACTGCCATAATCAAGGTTAAGGATAAAGCAACCAGAGATGAAATCATCATGCGTAAGATTTTTATTTTTTTCATGTTCTCCTTTACTTTTTGCACATACATCAAGCTCATGACGGTGATGCAAGGCGTTTTTTTGATTACACAAAGCTACATTTTACGCTCCTTTCATCGGATTGCCAACTAGCTGAGTTACGTCATAATTATTGTTACCAAAGGTGGTATCGGTGCCTCAAAAAAGTGTTACTAAAAAGGGAGGAGCATGGCAAGAGGTGACATACGAGAGCACAATGAACTTCACTTAATTTTTGGCTGAGCGAGAGGGGATAACACCTTCTTGGTCTTCAGTGCGGCGCATTCTGCCTGAAGCTGGGACAACGAGTCCTCGGAAGAGCTGGCCACCAAAACACCGCAGCCGTGGGGAGCGCTATCCTGAAGGGGGAGTGCTGCTACGGGCTGAGGACAGCCGCCATGATTGGCTGCAGGGTGGGGGTTCTTATCTCACTCTCGGCTACAGGCAAGGTTACTCATGTTCCGTTCCGGGAGCAAGAGGATGTCCAGGGATATTTTCCCTTATTAAGCGCCAGATTGTGAGCAGTCATGGCATACCTATGGCTTTATTCCATGACCGTCATAGCATATTTGAGCGACCCAATAAGGAAGCCAGAGTCACTGGAAGAGCAGCTCTTTTCCCCTAAAGAAGCAAGGGGTTAATTACCCTCCCGCGTTTACCCGAGGTACAGCGTCACGACCTCTATCGCCTGCGCTTTAGTTATCTTCCCGCTGAAGTAGTCCTGAATGGCCTGAACGGCTTCGCTCTTCTGGATTTTGCCATCCTTGTCTTCATCATATGCCCAGGGATTCCATCCCACTGTTAGCTCGGTATCACCGCCAACGGCAAACATATTCTTGTCCTCATCCAGCATTACCCCGGTAAAGGTATAAGTATCCTCCGCAACTGGCGCGGCAACGATGTAGGTGAAGGTTGCGGTGTCGCCAAAGAACGAGAACCAAACTTCACTATCCTTTACCTCCGCCGCGATATCTGGGTTTGAGCAGCTCACATAGGTAAACCCAGCGGGAAGGGTCTCCCTCACCTGCCCCATGGAGCCGCAGCCTGAAGCTTCAATAGTGACATCGAAGTTAGCGCCTGGCTCCACCGTAGCGGGAAGGTCCCTGGTGGCTGTAGCTGCACCGGCGCCGCTAACTGATGGCCCAGAATAGGCTCCTGAAGCAGGCAGTCTAGCAGTGCCACCTTGGCCATCATCGAAATAGAAGTAAAAATTATGGTTCCCTGCTGAAAGTGTTGTTGAATATTGGAAAGTAGCGCCCGGCGTGTAATCTCCGCTTATCCTTGTCATCGTGTGGGAAAAATTATCTACATAAACATATTTCGTTGTCGGTGCATCTCCATCAGAATCCGTATAGGTAACATAATAGCTGAACGTTGTGGATGTATCGCCTGGAGACGGAGTCACATAACCGCTTGCCAGGATTGGAGGCTGGTTTGGTGGTGATACGGAAGGCCCGGAATAGGTTCCTGAAGCAGGCAGTCTGGCTATGCCACCTTT
>CAZQBR010000013.1:0-13339 GCA_964591975.1 uncultured Dehalococcoidales bacterium | reverse complement strand
ATACGGAAGGCCCGGAATAGGTTCCTGAAGCAGGCAGTCTGGCTATGCCACCTTTGCCATCATCGAAATAGAAGTAATAATTGTGGCTCTTTACAGGGAGGTTCTGGGGGCCGTAGCGATAAATGCCGTTAGAGGCTGAGCCAGAATAAAGCCTCATAGTGTGGGGCATGCCATCTATATAGACTTGCTTCACGCTGGGACTATCGCCATCACTGTCATAGTAATTCACATAGTAATAGAAGTTGGTTGACGAACTGCCGCTCGGTGGCTCGACTAAGGGGTTGGAGAGCTGTGGTGGGTTGTTGAGCGGTGCTTCTAGTTTTAGGGTTACAGTCACCGGAGCTGAGGCCTCATCAGGGGCATTAGAAATTACGTTTAGCGTGCCATGATATTCTCCTACGCTCAATCCAGCGGCATCAACCCAAACAGTGATTCCCTCTGAATAAAACGGCAGAAGACTGAATGATTTTCTTTCAGCCTCGAGCCACCCTGTAGCCTCTCCTGCATTGTAGCTAATGGTAACATCGGTCACGTCTAAGCTGGAATTGCCATCATTAAAGACCGTGACTGATTTGCAATTATCCGGACCATTCACAGAAGTGATGGCATAAGTATTGGTATGTTTTTCTATATTCCCATAAAGTATCTTACCGTAACCTTCTTCGCCCCAGCCACTACCCCAACTATTCTTGATAATCCAGTAGCCTTCAGCATCACCGTTATCATCGTATCCCACTAACGTAACGCAGTGATTTGCTTGACCATAAGAAAAAGCCTCCGCCCATTCCTCAGATTCCAGCACCGGCTCATAAATTCCACCTTTGTAGGAGAACCAGTCGTCCGGATGTTCCAGTGGAACGACCAATGGCCCGTATTCCAGCAACGCTGCCTTATAAGCAGCAGTAGTATCCGGGCTAACTTTGGCATAAGTAAGCTTCCAGGCCTTTTCTCTCCAATCAGAGCAGCGATTACAGGGGACCCCGGTGATAGGACAGCCAGCTATCGGGCATTGGTAGGGGAAGCAAGCTTCGTTAGATGTTCCTTGGTACTTGAGGTAATCCAGGGCCTGCCAGGGAAGGCCCCCGGTACAGGTAGGGGTATAAATGATATTGTCGGAGCAAGATAGGACCATCTGCTCTGAGAGGTCCATATCTATATCAGGGTCGTCATTGTAAATGTTAATCTCTGCCTCCAGGGCGCCAAGGGGGCCAAATACCCAGCAGGTGCCACAGGGATTTTGGTTCTTAACCGACGTCATCCAGTCAATTCCGTCCTTATCTCGCCAGTCAAATGCAGTTGGCAAAGTAGCTAAATAGAGGGAGGGAGTCACTGTTTCTGTATCTTCAGGTATTGAACCGAATTTGGTGCCACACAGCCGCTTTTTAGCTTCCAAAGAAAGCCCAGAAACGGAGGTTATACCTGCCTCCCATTGAGCACCTTTCTCCTGTATCGCTTTGCGTATAGCCTCCAACTGGCTTCGTTCTGCTGCTGCTGATTGTTTTTCTATTCCTGTCCCTACTTGTGGATTCTGCTCTAAATCACTGTTATCGGGAGTGGCAAGGCAATCCTCACACAAGGGGCTGGAGTTGCATAAGCTGTTGACTGTGGTAGGCGCAGCTGCTTCAGCCATTGGAGTTGAGTGTCCCATCTCACTGCTGGCTCCGCCACTAAATTCAAAGTCTAAGTGGTTCTTGTCCAGCCGGATGTCGGGTCCACCTATGGACTCCGCAGCACTGGCACTCGGTGCTGTCCAGGACATTAATGAGACAGCAATAGCAACAGCTAGTAAGAGAATTACCGGTTTCTTCATATAAGCTTCCCTACATTAACCTTCCATTGGCATACCGGGATTATTTGTCCAACGATTTGCAGTATAGCTATCTGGCTAAGTTCAGTCAATAGGAAATAAGTCCTGACTTCCCAGGCTGAGCCTGGGGCTCCACATAGTGTATTCTGGTTTTGCTTCCCCAGAAGCCAGCGGCTGTCTCATATCTCAGCTATAAGCCTGCTGGCTGAACCGACAGTGTTCTTATAGGAGATTGCTTATTCTGTCACTCTGGTCGTTTAGTTTTATCACCCTGAGCGACAGCGGAGGGTCTAAATTCTTCTCTCCCTCATAGAGTCTGTCCCGAGTGCGATGAGATTCTTCGGTCGCTTTGCTCCCTCAGAATGACAGGAAGCGAAGGGCTCAGAATGGCAGGAAGCGACGGGCTTGGAATGACGAGAAGCGAAGGATTCAGGGACAGAATGACGGTTGAGAGTTGCTAAGCGCTCTGCTCTATATACACCTGGCTCAAGTCAGGGATACCCAGGGGATTAAGCTCGTAACCTCTAACCCGGGGCTTCACCAGGATATAATTGACACCGAACCATAAAGGTAAGCAAGGGGCTTCATTGACTGCTATTTGTTCAGCTTGCTGATACATGGCTAAGCGGGCAGCACTGTCCTGTTCTACGGCTGCCCGGTCAAGCAAATTATCCAGCTCCCAATTGCTATAGCCAAAGACGTTATTCTCGCTTCCAGTATGAAATAAGGTGTCCAGGAAATTATGCGGGTCGGGATAGTCAGCCACCCAGCCGAGGACAAACATTTCGTCACTCTCCTGCTTCAGGTTATAAAGAAAGTCCTCTGGCTCCAGTTGCCTCACTGATACTTCTACGCCAAGATTCTGCCGCCATCCCTGCAGCATAGCTCCCAGATAATCGGGGATGTCATTGCCGTAGCCTGAAACCGTGATGGTAATAGGTGGGAACTCGGAAACATCTCTATATTTCGAGGCAGTGATAAGCTCTTTTGCCCTCTCTATATCGTAATTAAGCCCCTCTAGCTGTTCGTTATAGCCGGGCATGCCTGGAGGCAGAATTCCCCCGGCTTCGTTTACCATATCCCTCAATGTCAGCCTGGCAATGCGTTCCTTATTCACAGAATGACAAAAAGCACGGCGAACGTTGACATCGTCAAAGGGAGGCTTAGCAGTATTGAAGCCAATATAATGCAGACTAAGCTCAGGCGTTATGGCTAATTCCTGATGAAACGGGCCAGTTTCATCCTTAACCAGGTCAATATAATTCATATAGACTGGAGTGACATCAATATCGCCCTTTTCGTACATAGCCATGGGCATTCCTGCAAGAAGCTGGAAAATGACCTGCCTTAATTTAGCTGGCTCGCCGTAATAAGCTGGGCTACGCTCCAGAATTAGAAGCTGGCCTCGTTTCCACTCCCTTAACTTAAAGGGACCCGTCCCGCCTGGCTGATGCCACCAGGTGTCTCCTGATTCCACATTATCTCTGTCAACGACAAAAGCGGTGGGATAAGTGAGCTTGCGAAGGAAATAAGCTTTAGGCGCATCGATACTAACTTCGAGAGTGTAATCATCGATGACCCTGACCCCTGAGATTTCCTCAGCCTCGCCAGCCAGCATATCTCTAGCGCCAACGATGTCACCCAGGTAAGCAGCCGCCGTCTGAGAGCCGGTATCAGGGTTACAAGCCCGCTCCCAGGAATACTTAAAGTCTCGGGCCTTAACCTCTCTGCCGCTATGAAATTCTGCCCCGTGGCGGAGGTAGAAGGTATAAGTTTTGCCATCCTGGCTCCTTTCCCACCTCTCAGCGATGTCGGGCACCACCTCCAATTCACCATCAAGGCGAACTAAGCCACTGAAGATTTGCATAACATAGGCATGAGATGTTGTCTCGCTGGAAATCGCCGGGTCGAGTGTTATAGGGTCAACACCCCAAAGATTTAGAACATCCTGGCTGGAAGGCTGGATGCCAACTTCAAGCTGGCATCCAGTTGAAGGCAGAAGCAATAGAGCACAGGCAAGGAGAGGTAATGCGACGAATTTCCAAGCCCTTTTCATTCTAGAATAACCCCTTGGTTTTAAGGCTCAAGTAAGCTTTATCGCAGACGATAATGTGGTCCAGGACATCGATGCCTATGATTTCGCCAGCCTTGGCTAATCGTTTGGTCAATTCAACGTCTTCCTTCGACGGCTCAGGGTCACCTGAAGGGTGATTGTGAACAAAGATTACCGAGGCGGCATTGGAGGAAATAGCCTCTTTAAACACCTCACGGGGATGGACTACACTGGTGTCCAGGCTACCCATAGAGACTTGCTTGTAATTTATCAGATGGTTTCTAGTATCTAGACAGAGAACCAGGAAATGCTCCTTCTTCTTGCCTTTCAATTGGCTCCTTACTATGGTAGCCACATCCTCCGGGGATTTAATTATTGGCTTCCCACTCTCTGCGACAGGGCTTTCCAGTCGCTTGCTTAGCTCGACCGCAGCCTTGATTTGAGCTGCCTTAGCTAAGCCAATACCTCTTATCTCACTCAACTCCTCCACTGAGGCATTGGCAACTCCTTTAAGATTGCCAAATTTGCTCAACAGTCTCTGTGCAGTTACCATAACCGATTCACCCTTAATTCCTCGGCCCAAAATTAAAGCCAAGACCTCCTGAGCAGAAAGGGCTTCACTGCCTAACTTAAGCAGCCTCTCCCTGGGGCGCTCGCTAAGGGGTAAATCGTGAACAGTGAAGGAATCCTTCATTCCCTGTCTTCTCCTGATTAAACCTTCCCACCTGACCTCTGCCAGGCCCATTCCTCTAGAGCCAAAGCACCGGCTAAAACCAGCGATGTAGCCAATGCTGATAATACAGCGGTTAAAGCGGGATGAGATTGCAAGCGAAGCGAAACGGTGACAGCAGGACTTATTAAGCTTCTTCCCCAGCGGCTATCAAGGCCGTCTATATCAAAGCCGTAAACCTCAGCCAGGGCTTCATCGTAGGTACTGCCCTGCTTAAAGAGAGTTAACAAACTGAGCATTTTATCCTGCCCATAATTGCTCAGCAAGTATTCCACCATGCTATAGCTCTGGGCATAGGAAAGATAAGCTTTTTCAGGCTCAGCAGAAAAGGGACTGCACAGGCTGCGCACTGAAAGGAGCTTATCTTCAGAGATAGCCTTCTGCAGGTAAGAGTCGAGGTAAGGCTCAAGCTTACCTTCATTATACATAGCTAGGCCTTCATCGAGCCAGGTGGGGAGCCTGCCATAAGGGCTGAAGATTGCCTGATGAACAACCAGATGCGTCAGCTCGTGAACTAAAGCTCTCTTACCCCAATCGAGTTTGCTCGGCGAAATGCCAATGGCAATTATGCCAAACTCGGTGAAGGCGACTCCACCACTCCACTCCATAGGGAAAACCATGGCTCTTCGCAAGTCTTCGGCTGAGGCATAGATGTATATTTTGATAGGCTTCTCAGGGTAGGTGCCAAGATTTCGGGTTAATCGGGCGAGTCCTTCCTGGCAAGTATCCATTAGTTCCTGGCCGAAGGAACCATTACCTTCATACCAAAAAAGAGTTAGCTCATCACCCTCACCCTGAAAAGCCTGGGATTCTTCAGTGAACCCTCCATCGGTTAAACTTTGCCAATGATAGTTGGGGTCATCAAAATGCGCCACGGATGGGGAGGTTCCGTTCGTCCTTCCCTCAGCATCCTCAATCGTCCACCAATAAGTTATTGCCGCCCCGGGAGGTAAACTGACCTTTCTCATATCCCACGCCCAGCTGGTTTTTATCCTGGTCGCTGGAGCAAAATCAGGCCAGGCTTCGCTGGTAACCTGAGCATAGTTCATCTTATCCACCTGATAATGAAGGCGAGCATCAACGATATTGGCATGGCTCTCAGCCTCAAGATGGAAAACAAGCTCACTGGGGAAATGTATCTCTACACTGCTATCTAGAACCGAAATGCCATTGTCAGCCTGTTTATTTGTCACCCTGACCCTGAGTGATAACGAAGGGGAAGGGACTCTAGATTCTTCGCTGCGCTCAGAATGACAGATGGGATTGCCCAAAATGTTGGTATCAGCATTGACAAGAGAGGGGGTCAACAGCAAGAGAAAAGTTAGAGCTATTAAAAGAATGCGCTTAATCATTTCTTTCCGGTCACTTTAGAATGAAGGTAAGAGGTAATAAATCCATCCAAATCTCCGTCCAATACCGCCTCAGCGTTAGCTACTTCGTAATCAGTACGATGGTCTTTCACCATTTTGTAAGGATGAAGGACATAGCTCCTAATTTGGTTCCCCCAACCTGCTTCTACACGCTCTCCTTTGAGCTTGGTTCTTTCCTTTTTTTCTTCTAGTCGCTCTCTTTCAAGGAGGCGAGCATAGAGGATTCTCAAAGCAGTCTCCTTATTTTGATGCTGAGACCTCTGATTCTGACAAGTAGCCACTAGCCCCGTAGGTAGGTGAGTCGCCCTAACAGCGCTGCTCGTCTTCTGCATATGCTGCCCTCCAGGACCACTAGACCTGAAGGTATCTATTCGTAAATCCTCTGGGTTTATTTTAATATCCACTGCCTCTTCAGCCTCAGGGAGAACCTCTACCAGAGCAAAGGAGGTATGCCGGGCGTGGTCAGCATCGAAGGGGGAAAGCCGCACCAATCTGTGAACCCCATGCTCACACTGAAGATAGCCATAGGCATAATTCCCTTTAATCTCCACAATAGCGCTTTTGATGCCTGCCTCCTCTCCGGGAGAGCTGTCTAAAATATCCGCATGATAGCCGTGCCGCTCTGCCCATCTCAGGTACATCCGGAGCAGCATATTGGCCCAATCCTGAGATTCTGTGCCACCAGCACCAGCATGGAGTGAAAGCATAGCATTTCGGCTATCATAATCACCAGCAAAAATTAGCTGGCTTTCTAGTTGTTCAAACTGAGAGCTTAGTTTTTTTAGCTCTAGTTGTATCTCCTCCTTGAGGGAGGAGTCGCCTTCCTCGAGGGCTAAAACAGTCATATCATAAAGGTCGGCGATTTCCTTCTCTAGCTGGCGCCAGTCATTGACTAAATCTTTCTTACCACTGAGCTGGCGCATAATAGCTTTAGCTTTAGCAGGGTCTTGCCAAAAATCGGGACTGGCTGACTCCGCCTCTATTAGGGCTATTTCCTTCTCTTTGACAGGGATGTCAAAGATGCACCATTATGTCTGAAATTCGACGGCGCAAAGCCTCTAGCTTCTCTTTCTCTTCTTGCATTTGATGCCACCCTTACATTTAACCAAATAATTTTTCCTGATAACCTGGTTGAGAGACCAATTTACCACCGGCAGCAAAGTGAGCCAGCCGAGTAGGTTCAGGAAGACGATAGCCGCGACAACACTTCGTCACCCAGCATAGAGCTGAGGCAAGGTCAATCTTGTGACCTATGGAGACATATATCGGCTTAACGCCAACTCTGGTTCTCAAAGCAGCCCCAATAATCTCTCCATTATCAACTAGCTCAGCATGGGAGCCAACACTATCTCCTACGGGTTCATGCCTGCCACAAAGGATAGATTTGGCACAACCTATAGTAGGCGTGTCAAGAAAAAGACCCAAGTGTGAGGCAAGCCCTAATCTCCTGGGATGAGCGATGCCCTGGCCATCAACCAGAATAATATCGGGGGTATTGCACAGTTTTTCACAGGCAGCCAAAATTAGGGGGCATTCTCGAAAGGAGAGAAGTCCAGGTATATAAGGTAAGCTAAGTTTGCTTTCAGCAGTCTTAATTTCCACAACATCGAGTTCAGGGTAGCTGAGAACTACTATTGCCCCTAGAGCCAGGCTCTGAGAATTGCCAGAGGAAATATCAACGCCAGCGATAAGGTGCGGGTCAATTCCCTCATTCTTAGTCGTTACTCTACTTGCCAAGCTGAGCTGCATCTCCCTGGCTTGAGTAAGGTTCATTTGCCATTCATGTAATTTATTTACCTTCATCTAATGGAATTATAAACCATCTTTCCTTAATGGCAAACCTTAAAGCCACAAAACTAAAACATGACCCGGTTCAGATAGATTAGTGCCACACAGACGAGTCATGGAAAGGCATTATAATGGCTGCACTAGATGTACCATGGCTAGTTACAATTTGACCTAGCAAGAGAAAATACCCCTGAGCATCCTCTTGTTCAATATCACCATCTCCTTCGCATGGTGACATTTTCCTTGAACAATTAGAGGGTGACAAAATCGCAGAACATCAACACAATTCGCAAAAACCATTGACAATCTTGGCAAGATAGCCTAAATTTATGGAAAATATGCCACATGTTATATTTCATATTCTTAACGCAAGGAGGGTTTAGGAATGTCCAAAGAAGGAAGCACAGTTCTTGAGCGTGCAGAAGCTGCGATACCAGTAACCGAAGCAAAAGTAAGGTTCACTGTAAATGGGGAGGTACACGAAGTCTGGGTCAAGTCGAGGTGGACATTGCAGTATGTTCTTCACGATAAACTGGGACTGATTGGAGCCAAGGCATTCTGCGATAGGGGGGAATGCGGAGCCTGTAGTGTCATCATGGACGGGAGGCCGATTCTTTCATGTATGATGCTGGCCATAGAGTGTGATGGCAAGAATATAGAGACTGTAGAGGGGATTGCAAGGGCCAACCACCCGCTGGTTGAAGCTTATGTCAAGCACAGTTGCATGCAGTGTGGTTATTGCACCCCTGGCTTTGTGGTGACGGCGAAGGCCTTGCTGGATAGGAATCCCAACGCAACGGAGGAGGAAATAAAGGAGGCTCTTGCCGGCAATCTATGCCGCTGTGGCACATATCCCCAGCATCCCAAAGCAGTGCTGGAAGCAGCCCAAAAACTTCAAGGAGGATAGGAGAAGATGGCTAGCGATGAAATGTCACAAATACTAGAGCCAGATGAAAAGTCAAAAGCGTTAGAACTACAGGACAATCTAAGGGCTGATAAGTACTCTCTGAAGGAGTACAACAATATAGGGAAACGCGGTGTGCGCCGTATAGATGGATATGAGAAGGCGAGTGGGTATGCGGAATATACAATAGATGTGCAACTACCAGGGATGCTGCACATGAGATTCTTTACATCCCCGTACCCCCATGCGGAAATAAAGAGCATGGATACCAGCAAAGCCGAGGCGCTGCCAGGTGTAAGAGCTATACTCAGATATGACGACCCGGAGCTACCACGTGCAGCGAACCTGGGTGGTCATTTTGACTCAACGGCGCCAGTTCTTAAAAAAGTAGCTCACTTTCAGGGGGAAGAGGTGGGGGCTGCGGTGGCTGCTGATAGTGAGGAAATAGCTGAAGAGGCACTGACATTAATAGACGTGGAATGGGAGGAGCGCCCCTTTATCCTTGACCCGGAGGAAGCGGTACAGCCAGGTGCACCCCTGGTAAACCCTGAGAAGCTTCCGGATGGTAACTTAGAGGACAAAACCGTGGAGGAGCATGGTGACCTGGAGAAAGGTTTTGCGGAGGCCGATAAAGTAATTGAATTCAAGGTTACACGAACTGCTAATACGTGGATTGGACCAGAGCGCCCTTGTGGCGTGTTCAGATGGAATGGAGAATACCCAGAGCTTTGGGTTAAACAGCAGAGACCGCATGTGAGCAAACGTGTGGTGGCTTCCTGGTTTGGTGGTATACCTATGAACAAAATTCAGGTGCATTGCCCTTATCAGGGCGCAAGCTTTGGTGGATGGAGCCAATTTGATTGGAATATGGCTGGCCATTATTGTGCTGCAGTCATAGCCAGGAGGACCGGCAGGCCGGTAAAGTGGAAGTTTAACAGGAGGGAAGATTTCTATGGTGGTGAGATGGACGAGGGAGTGTATTATTTCAAGGTAGGAGCCAAAAAGGATGGAACCATTACAGTAGTAAAAGCGAAATCTGTGATGGCCAACCAGCAATATCCGTTTGGACCCATAACCCACTTTGCTGATAACACCAGAATTCCCAATCTATATGGCGAGAGGCTGCGAGCAAGAATAAATAAAGGACCGACTACTGCGGTTCGATGTGAACAGAACCCAAATACCCTGCCTTTTTCTTTAGTATTTGACCGGGTGGCTGCTGAGCTGGGACTTGACCCGATTGAGGTTGCCCTTAAGAACGATGGTTGCGAGGGAGAGGACATGGCATGGCTGAATGAGCAGAAAGCTGCCATGGGGTTCAGGGTCAGAGATAGCCTGAGGGAGTGCGTGGAGAAGGGCAAAGCAGCTATAGGCTGGGATAACAAGTGGCATGTAGCGGGTACGAAGAAGCTCCCCAGCGGCAAGATGCATGGTATGGCCTTCACCTGGACACATGAGTGGGATGATTCAGCCGGCTCAAGTGAAATGGCTATACGTATTGAACGTAATGACGGGACAGCCAGCATTTTATCTTGTCGCGCTGATTGTGGACTTAATGCTGAGACTGCTTACTGCCAGGTTGCCGCTGATGAACTGGGGATGCGACTGGAAGACGTTTTCTACAGGCAGCAGAATGACCCCGGCTTCTTCGCGATGACACCTGATTCCTCTACCAATATGGCTCTTAACGGGTTTGCTATGAGGAATGCCGCCAGAATCCTAAAGAGAAAGATTCTTGAAGCTGCCACGACACCTAAGGGGATGTCACAGCGAGGCAGCTTTACATCTGCTTTCTCGGGTATGAAACCTGAGGACTTGGACATCAAAGACAGTGTAATCTATGTCAAAGCAAACCCGTCAAACAGGATAACCTTAGCAGAATTCGTTGGACCTTCTGGGCCTGGAGGTCCTATGGTCTTCCAAGAACTTGGGTCAGCGGAAAGAACTGCTTTCTCGCCACCCCTCTTTGCGCATGGCTGGCAAGTCCAGATAGGCACCTACAAGGAACACAATCGCCCCCGTCCTCGTTTGTGCCGGCAGGCACATTTTATAGAGGTAGAGGTAGATACTGAAACTGGAGAGGTTGAAGTTAAAAAGGTGGTTAACGTCAACGATGTTGGCAGAGTGGTAAATTGGGAAGGCTGTGAAGGCCAGCAATATGGTGGCAGCTATATGGGGATAGGCAGGGCTTGGGGTGAGGAGGTCGTCCACGACCCGATGACTGGAGTAATGCTTAACGGCAACCTTCTAAACTACAAATTTGCCACAATGCTTGACATTGAGTCGGTAGATACCGAGCTTGTGGAGACTGGAATGGGTTATGGCCCCTATGGGCTGCTTGGCATTGGTGAAGATATTGGCACTGTTACACCTGGGCTTCTTATCCCCGCTATCCACAATGCCACAGGCAAATGGGTTGATGAGTTGCCCACCACCCCGGAGAGAGTCCTCAAAGCGCTGGGGAAGGCATGAGAGATAGAATAGAATAGGATTAAGAAATTACTGCAATTTCATAGAATTCCTTGAATGGCCTGTGCGGAGGCTGAGATACATATGCCACATGTTATATTTCATATTCTTAACGCAAGGAGGTTTTAGGTATGTCCAAAGAAGGAAGCACAGCTCTGGAGCGTGCAAAAGCTGCGGTACCAGTGACCGAAGCAAAAGTAAGGTTCATTGTAAATGGGGAGTTACACGAACTCTGGGTCAAGTCGAGGTGGACATTGCAGTATGTTCTTCACGATAAACTGGGACTGATTGGAGCCAAGGCATTCTGCGATAGGGGGGAATGCGGAGCCTGTAGTGTCATCATGGACGGGAGGCCGATTCTTTCATGTATGATGCTGGCCATAGAGTGTGATGGCAAGAATATAGAGACTGTAGAGGGGATTGCAAGGGCCAACCACCCGCTGGTTGAAGCTTATGTCAAGCACAGTTGCATGCAGTGTGGTTATTGCACCCCTGGCTTTGTGGTGACGGCGAAGGCCTTGCTGGATAGGAATCCCAACGCAACGGAGGAGGAAATAAAGGAGGCTCTTGCCGGCAATCTATGCCGCTGTGGCACATATCCCCAGCATCCCAAAGCAGTGCTGGAAGCAGCTAAAAAACTTCAAGGAGGATAGGAGAAGATGGCTAACGATGAAATGTCAAAAATATTAGAGCCAGATGAAACGTCAAAGGCGTTAGAGCTATTCGACAATCTAAGGGCTGATAAGTACCCTCTGAAGGAATACAACAATATAGGGAAACGCGGTGTGCGCCGTATAGACGGATATGAGAAAGCGAGCGGGCATGCGGAATATACAATAGATGTGCAACTACCGGGGATGCTGCACATGAGATTCTTTACATCCCCGTACCCCCATGCGGAAATAAAGAGCATGGATACCAGCAAAGCCGAGGCGCTGCCAGGTGTAAGAGCTATACTCAGATATGACGACCCGGAGCTACCACGTGCAGCGAACCTGGGTGGTCATTTTGACTCAACGGCGCCAGTTCTTAAAAAAGTAGCTCACTTTCAGGGGGAAGAGGTGGGGGCTGCGGTGGCTGCTGATAGTGAGGAAATAGCTGAAGAGGCACTGACATTAATAGACGTGGAATGGGAGGAGCGCCCCTTTATCCTTGACCCGGAGGAAGCGGTACAGCCAGGTGCACCCCTGGTAAACCCTGAGAAGTTTCCGGATAGTAACTTGGAAAACAAAACCGTGGAGGAGCATGGTGACCTGGAGAAGGGTTTTGCGGAGGCCGATAAAGTAATTGAATTCAAGTGCAGACGGACCCATAATACTTGGATTGGACCAGAGCGTCCTTGTGGCGTGTTCAGATGGAATGGAGAATACCCTGAGGTTTGGGTTAAACAGCAGAGACCGCATGTAGCCAAGCGTGTTGTAGCTTCCTGGTTTGGCGGCATACCTATGAACAGAATCCAGGTGCATTGCCCTTATCAGGGTGCAAGCTTTGGTGGGTGGAGCCAGTTGGACTGGAATATGGGCGGTCACTACTGCGCTGCAGTCGTAGCCAGGAGGACTGAGAGACCTGTAAAGTGGAAGTTCAATAGGAGGGAAGATTTCTACGGTGGTGAGATGGATGAGGGGGTATACTATTTTAAGGTAGGAGCTAAAAATGATGGAACCATTACAGCAGTAAGAGCGAAATCTGTGATGGCCAACCAGCAATATCCGTTTGGACCCATCACCCACTTTGCTGATAACACCAAAATTCCCAACCTATATGGGGAGAGGCTGCAAGCAAGAATAAGCAAAGGACCGACTACTGCGGTTCGATGTGAACAGAATCCAAATACCCTGCCTTTTAGCTTAGTATTTGGCCGTGTGGCTGCTGAACTGGGTCTTGACCCGATTGAGGTTGCCCTTAAGAACGATGGTTGCGAGGGAGAGGATATGGCATGGCTGGATGAATATAAAGCTGCCATGGGGTTCCAGGTTAGAGATAGCCTGAGGGAGTGTGTGGAGAAGGGCAAAGCAGCCATAGACTGGGATAACAAGTGGCATGCATCAGGTACGAAGAAGCTCCCCAACGGCAAGATGCATGGCATAGCCTTTACCTGGACACATGAGTGGGATGATTCAGCCGGCTCGAGTGAAACAGCGATACGCATTGAACGTAATGATGGGACAGCCAGCATTTTATCTTGTCGCTCTGATATTGGAGTTAATGCTGAGACTGC
>CAZQBR010000012.1:0-18836 GCA_964591975.1 uncultured Dehalococcoidales bacterium | reverse complement strand
GCAGTCGCTTAATGTTAGACTTTACTGCCTCTACCAAAGGTTTTGCCTGTCCTTTATCCGAGGGTTGATTGGGATTGCTTAGTCTGGCTGCCACAATAACTTGCTGGTTGCTATCTACTGCTATCTGGGTATTATAGGCCTGGATGAACTGTTTGCCATCTGGGGCAGGCATGATGTGAGAATCAGGATCAGTGAAATTTCTCTGGGTTTTATCGGGTGGTGTTCCTGTAGCTCCCTTTTGTTCATAATTAATCTTCTGTTGTGCTTCTATCTCAAGAGCCTTCTTGGCTTCCCTGATCTTCTCAAGGCGACTCTTCTTGAAGGCTAACTCCTCAGGGAGTCCATCTCCTCTCTTCTCCTGGTTATAGCGCTTATTTTCTTCCTCATCTACTGTCTCTGCTCTCTGCAACAGCTCCCTGACCTCGGCTGTTAAACGAGCCTCTTCTTTTTTCATCCGCTTATAGCTCATGGCCTTGTGTTTGGAGGCATTAGCTTTTATCTTTGTTCCATCCAATGCCACATGACCCAGCTTCACTAACCTAGCCTTCTGGCATAGCTTCAGCACCCGCGGGAATAGTCCTGCCAGCGCTGGTAAATGGTCCTTACGGAAATCAGGAGTGTTGTTGGCTGCCAGCACCTTGAAGGCAATATCCTCTTCCAACCTCCTCGCTAACTTGCGCGATAAGGGAACATCTATGCAATATGCGTATGGCAACACCTTCACCATTATCCAGGGATGGCAGGGAAAATAGTCTCTCTTCACCTTGGTAGCGAGCCATAATAGCTGATAAATCCAGGTGGTCTTCAGGCAGCCAATCCCGAAGGGAAACTGGTAACAGCAGCAACTGATCGGGTTGCTATGGCCTGAATGCCTTGCTCATCAATGTCCTCCTCCAGTTATGCTGCCCTTGTTATACCTCCCTACCCTTTTACTCGGACAGACTCCTAGATAAAGCATTCGGTCTTGGCATCTAGTGGCAACTCCACTCGCTATAATTATAGAGATTTAGCACCTAGGATGCAATGAACTTTGCACCAAGCAACAATTACAGTTGCTTGGCGGGGATCCCGGGTGGCTGCCAAGATAATACCTTGAGGACTCGAACCCATGAACGATTTTGATTTCTTCACACTAATTTCCTTGCGAGGTGGCTGACTGTCCTCTAGCTTGTCCTTCTGAGTTATGCGAGGGTGAAGCTGCTCTGTCTCCCTCAGGCTTATTAGCTGCAAGCACTTACCTGAAGCCATTCTGGGATTCTGCGAAGTCTCTCGTCGTTTATTTTTCAACCTCAACAGGCCAAAATGTTACGGTATCTAGAGCCTGTTAAACTGGGCAAAACCTCTGAATCTCTAATGTTGGGAGACATGAATATATTCTACAACGGCTGTTAATTTACCTCAGATTAGGTTAAACTTTCGGTGATATGGCGCTGAAGTACAATCCTCAGGAAATTGAAAAGAAATGGCAAAAGAGGTGGGCAGATGACCATATTTATGATGTGAGAGAAGATGACACCCGTCCCAAATTTTATGCTCTGACCATGTTTCCTTATACTTCAGGAGACCTCCATATTGGACATTGGTATGCTATGGCACCTTCCGATGTGCATGCCAGGTTCAAGAGAATGCAGGGCTATAACGTGCTGCATCCTATGGGCTTTGATGCCTTTGGATTACCAGCGGAAAACGCCGCCATCAGTCACGGGATTCACCCTTATGATTGGACGATGGGGAATGTAGAAAATATGCGTCGGCAGCTTAAGAGCATAGGGGCCATCTATGACTGGAACCGTGAAGTAATTAGCTGTCTCCCCGAGTATTACAAATGGACACAGTGGCTTTTCCTGAAGCTGTATCATGCGGGGCTGGCTTATCATGCTAAGGCACCGGTTAACTGGTGCCCTAAGTGTCAAACAGTGTTGGCTAATGAACAAGTGGTGGGGGAAGGTTTTTGTGAGCGCTGTGGTGCAGTAGTGACCAAGAAGGATTTGGAGCAATGGTTCTTCCGAATTACTAAGTATGCTGAAGAACTCCTCGACTTCAGCCATATAGACTGGCCAGAGCGGATAAAGACAATGCAAAGGAATTGGATTGGTAAAAGCGAAGGAGCTGAGATTTCCTTTGGTTTAGAGCATGAAGGGATACAGGAAAAAGAGATAAAGGTATTTACCACCCGTCCCGATACTATCTTTGGAGTTACCTTCTTTCTTCTTGCCCCGGAGCATCCTTTGATCGCCCAGTTGACCACTCCAGAGCATAAGGTCGAGGTGGAGGAATATGTCGCTTGGTGTCGGCGACAAGCTGAGTATGAGCGGACAGCCCTGGGCAGGGAGAAAACAGGGGTCTTCTTAGGAAGCTATGTCGTCAATAGATTAAACGGAGAAAGGGTGCCCATCTGGATTACTGACTATGCCTTGCTGACTTATGGCACAGGGGCAGTGATGGGAGTTCCTGCTCATGATGAGCGAGATCTTGAATTCGCCAGGAAGTTCAACCTCCCTGTCCGCCCTGTTATTGCTCCTTCAGGCTGGTCAGGTGAGGAATTAACCGAAGCATATACTGAGCCAGGCATAATGGTGAATTCCGAAGAGTTTACCGGCCTCTCCAACGAACAGGGATATGAGGCAATCTGTGCTCTACTAGAGAAGAAAGGTTGGGGTAAGAGAACTATTACTTATCGTCTTCGCGATTGGCTTATTTCACGGCAGCGCTATTGGGGGGCACCTATACCTATGGTTTATTGCGATAAATGTGGCATAGTCCCTGTGTCTGAAGAGGACTTGCCCGTCCTGCTTCCTCCCGATGCTGAGTTTAAGCCTACGGGAGAGTCTCCGTTGAAATATTGCCAATCATTCGTTAGTACCACTTGTCCTAAGTGTTCTGGGCCGGCGCGAAGAGAGACTGATACCATGGATACCTTTATGTGTTCCAACTGGTATTTCTTGAGGTATGCCAGCCCCAAGACCAATGATGCCCCTTTTGATGCTGAAAAACTGAGGTATTGGCTCCCTGTAGACCTGTATACCGGTGGTGCAGAGCACGCCGTCATGCACCTCTTCTATGCACGTTTTTTCATCAAGGCACTGAGAGATATAGGTCTGGTGGATTTTGATGAACCATTTATCCGTCTGTTTAATCAGGGAACCATGGTTTATCGTGGGGGCAAGATGAGTAAATCTAAGGGCAACGTAATTGCCCCAGATGAATATGTGGCTGAATTGGGAGCTGACGCTGTTCGTGGCTATCTTATGTTTATTGGGCCGTGGGGGCTGGGTGGGGAGTGGAGCGATAGCGGCATTGTAGGTATTAGCAGGTGGTTAAATCGGATATGGAGCTTGGTAGAGTCTGGCTACACTAGCAAGTCTGTTAAGTCTAAGGCGGAGAAAGAAATTCGCTATATTATTCACAAGACGATTAAGAAAGTAACTGGGGATTTGGAAAAATTCCGCTTCAATACTATGCTAGCCAGCCTTATGGAATTTAGCAATTGCTTATCTAATATCAGAGAGGAGGGGACAATCTCAGATTCCCTGTGGCAAGAAGCCATTACCCATTTTTTGCTTCTTCTTGCCCCTCCTGCTCCTCATTTTGCCGAGGAGCTATGGGCTAAAACTGGACATTCTTATAGCATTCACAATCAATCTTGGCCCAAGTTTGATGAAGAGCTAGCTCGGGAAGAAGAGATTACCCTGGTCATTCAGATAAATGGCAAGTTACGAGATAGACTAATTGTGCCTGCTTCTATCACTGAGAGCCAAGCTAGGGAACTGGCATTGGGGCGGGAACGAGTAAAAGCCTATACTGATGATAAGGGAACCTCCCGTATTATTTATGTTCCTAAAAGGTTGGTAAATATTGTAACGAACTGAACAGAAAAAATGAGGATAGCTTTTATTGGTGGTGGGACTATGGGGACGGCGATGATCAGGTGCCTTTTGACCAAAGAGATAGCTGCACCACAGGATATCGTAATTAGCGATGTCAGTTTATCGCAGCGCGAGTCGTTGAGCAAGGAGTATGGAGTTAGCACCTTGGCTAGTAATAGGAAGGCGATAGAAGGTGCTGACGTAGCTGTTCTGGCAATAAAGCCCCAAGATTTAGCTAAAATAATGGAGGAATTAAGAAATCTCCCAGCTCAGCAAGCTATGCTGTCTATAGTAGCAGGTGCTAGCTTAGCTAGTTTATGCCAGGGTTTAAACCATAATTGCATAATTCGGGCCATGCCTAATATGCCAGCGCAAATTGGGGAAGGAATGACTGTATGGACAGCAACTACTGCAGTCAGTCCAAAACAGAAAAAGATGGTTCAATCTATACTTGGTTCTTTAGGGATGGAAATTTATGTTGCTGATGAGAAGTATTTGGATATGGCTACCGCTTTGAGCGGAAGCGGGCCAGCTTATGTATTTCTTTTTATTGAAGCGCTCATTGATGCGGGTGTGCATATTGGCTTGCCTCGGGATATAGCTCAAAAATTGGTGATACAAACCATACTTGGCTCTACTCGCGTTGTTCCCGAGACAAATAAACACCCTGCGGAGTTAAGGGATATGGTTACCTCGCCAGGAGGTACCACTACGGAGGCGCTCCTTCAATTAGAGAAGGGAGGCTTACGCTCTCTTCTCCTCGAAGCTGTTGTTGCTGCTTATGACAAGGCTAAGCATCTTTAGACGAGCTGTGGAATATGATGGATTCGCTACTTGAATATCGCAGTTGCCCCAATTGTGGGGGGGATGATTTTGATGTGCTTTTCGATTCTAATATGAAAGCCTGTGATTTCCAGGAAGGGATAGGCACTGTGTATATGCTACCAGGGAGCAAGTATGGTAGGCACGTTAAGTGCCGGAATTGCCATCTCATATATGTAAATCCCATTGAAAAAGCGAGCAAGATCAACCATGACTATTCCGAAATGGAAAACACCGGTGTTAGTATTATTCGAGAAAGTCGCTTACGGGCCACTAAATCACAAGCGCAGTTAATTAAAAGGTATAAAAGTGGCACAAGCCTCTTAGATATAGGTTGTGGAGGGGGATTTTTTCTGTTTAATGCCTCTAAAGCAGGTTATACAACTAAGGGGATTGAACTATCACAAGATGCAGCAGCATATGCCAGAAAGGAATTTGGTTTGGATGTAGATGCAGGGCACTTCGAGAAATCACAACTTCCAGAAAATTGTTTTGATGTAGTTACCCTGTGGCAAGTTCTGGAGCATGTTCCTTATCCACTCATGATCCTTAAAGAAGCTCACAGGATACTCAAGCCTGGGGGGGTAGTGGCTGTATCAACTCCGAACATTGGAGGAGCACCAGCGAGGATTCTTGGGAGGAGATGGTGGAATATAAGGAGGGTTCATATCAACCAATTTACCACAGAAACCCTTAGAGGCATCTTTAAGAATGCTGGGTTCAAAAAAACATCTTCTGTCTCTTATTGGGAACGTATCAGCTTACCTATGCTGCTTATACCAATGCTAAGATATCTGAGGGTATATGAACCATTAAAGGCTATATTTTACCCCAGTTCTATTTCAGGAAAGGTTATGGGTAAGATACGGTTTATTTATCCCTCAAAAGTTGATAATTGTATCATGCTTGGTTTTAAATAGGAGTTTATAAGTGACAAATTTTTCTCCATTACAAGGGATTAAGCTTGCTACAAGGGGGATTTATAACTATGCGACCCATCGTCATCCTTTAGTAGTTTCTTATGAAGTAACGCTTTCCTGTAATTGTAATTGTCGGCACTGTGATCTTGGGGGCATAATAAAAGATGAAAAGCAAATTAAATCGGATGAGTATGGCAAGCTAACTCGACACCTTAATCCAGTTGCAGTGCAAATTTCTGGTGGTGAGCCACTATTGCGCAAAGACATAGTAGCCATAGTTGAGGCTATTAAACAATCTGAGGGGTTACCATACTTGATACTTGTTACCAATGGAGCGCTATTAAACGAGAGTAACTATCTACAATTGCATGAAGCTGGGGTGAACCAAATTTCTGTATCACTCGACTTCCCTGATGAGCGGCACGATGAATTTCGGCAGCGGCCAGGTCTATATAGACGTTTGGAGCGGACGCTTCCACAGCTGGCGAAGTTTGGTTACCGGGATATTATCTTGAACACAGCTATAACACGAGCTAATCTGAAGGAGATATTGCCTCTAGCAAAGAAAGCCCTGGATTGGAATGTAGCCATATCGTATAGTGCGTATACTGCGTTGCGAACAGGTGATAAAGGCTACTGTGTTGATACCCAAGAAGAATTGGAAACCTTGAGCCAGGCTATTAATGAGCTTATAGAATTGAAGAAGCAAGGCAATCATATAGTTAATTCTAAAGCTGTGCTTTTAAATACTTTAAAGTTCTTTAAACAAGGATACATGTCAGGTTGTCAGGCTGGCATAAAATTCCTTGTTGTAATGCCTGACGGAAGTTTTGTTCCGTGTTCTCTAAATCGCGACAAGTATTCCAGCCGAAAAGAGCTGATAGAAAGGTTCTCCCGAACTAACCAATGTGGGGCTTGTTATGTTGCTATAAGGTCATATACCGAGGTCCCACTTTGGAGTCAGCTAAAAGATATTCCGCAATATGGCAAACGGCTTTTCGCCCGAAATATGTGATAAGCCTTGTCTTAAGTAGCGGTCGGCGTCTCGCCTGGGTGTAGCTTACGCCATTTCTCTAGGAGTTGCTCGTGGGTTTCACTATGCTCGGGGTCGAGGATGCAACAATCTACAGGGCAAACCTCGGCACATTTAGATGTTTCAAACCAGCCTACACATTCGGTGCATTTATCAGGGTCAATAACGTAGACTTGTTCTCCTTCACTTATTGCCTCATTTTTACATTCCGCTTCGCAAGCACCACAGTTGATACACTCTTCGGTAATTTTGTATGCCATCTTTGTACCTCCCTAAATTGAATGCCTAATTTTAGCATATGGTTTTTCACCTGGCAACTTTAGGAAGCCTTATAGAGGCCCTTTCCTTTAAGGCAGTAGCAATATGGTCAGGAACCATGCCTTCAAGGCAACCCCCTAGCATGGCTACTTCTTTAATCAAGCTAGAACTAAGGAACTGATATTGAGAACTGGTCATTAAGCAAACTAGCTCGATATTTGGGGCCAGCTTTTTATTCATCAGCGCCATCTCAAATTCCCGCTCGAAATCAGAACTCACTCTCAAACCACGGATCATAACTTTTCCCCCTGTCTGATGTATAAAATCCACGATAAGCCCATGGAAAGATTTAACAGAGATATTGGGCAAGTCAGTTATGGCTTTCTCTACTAGTTCTACCCTTTGCTCCAGAGAGAAAAGTGGTTGTTTATCAGGATTCTCATAAACGCCGACAATTAGCTTATCGAACAGGGCTGATGCTCGCTTGATGATATCCATGTGCCCATTTGTAATGGGGTCGAAAGTGCCAGGATAAACTGCTACTGTCATAGTTAACCTCTCCTTTGGTATATAGAAATAAAAGTATCACCGTAGTGGCGTTGTTTGATTAGATGTAATCCATTGTAGTCAGGATTTAAGGGAAAGCGATTTGCGTGACAAACCACGACCGTAGATTTCTCTCCTATTAAGTTTGAGTTGGCTAGCTGTGCTAACAAATTATTTGTGGAGGGATCTGAGTAAGGTGGGTCTACGAATATAAGATCATAGTTATTGTTGAGGAAAGTAAGCGCTCTGCTTACACTGCAGCAGTAAATGTGAGCCTTGTCTAACCCTCCCGCTTTTTCCAGGTTATATTTAATAATGTCACAGCATTTTTTTCTATGGTCAACGAAATTGACCCATTCTGTCTCGCGGCTTAGAGCTTCAATGCCTAGGGCACCGCTACCAGCATATAAATCGAGCGCGCGGCACCAACTATTAGCAGTGTTCTCCAGAATAGAGAAAATAGCTTGCCTTGCTATACTAGTTGAGGGTCGAATTGAGTGTCTCTGAAGAGTTTTTAACTGGGTTCCCTTTACTTTACCACCAGTGACTCGCATTTCTGTTAGCCTTTAATGATTTTCGATATTATACTATACTTTGTCAGTTAGTTTAAGCAACCGAGCTTGTTGACTGTAAGAATAGTATGCTCTATACTTTACCTAAAGCTGAGAATAAGGATTGAAAATGGGTAGTGGGTTTGAAAGATTTTCCGAAGGAGCTCGCCGAGTGTTAACCCGAGCTCAGGGGGAAGCACAACGTCTGGGCCATAGCTATATTGATACTGAGCATATATTGCTGGGGCTAGTAGCGGAAGAGTCAGGAATAGTATCCAAAGTTTTGAACAATTTTGGCATCTCGTTGAACAAGATACAGGCAGCGGTAGAATTTGTAATTGGAAAAGGGGAGAAGCGAGCTGTCAGTGGAGAAGTTGATCTTGCTCCTCGGGCGAAAAGGGTTATTGAACTCGCTGTTGATGAGGCTCGTCGTCTTAATTCTAACTATATAGGTAATGAACATCTTTTACTGGGATTATTACGTGAAAGTGGAGGGGTGGCTTGCAGTGTTTTAGAGAGTCTTGGCATTACTTTGGAGCGGACACGTGATGAAGTCAATCGAGTTGCGAGACAGGAGGTTATGCGGACTCGCGCTGGGAGCCGAGTTGCCACACGTACACCGACTTTAGATCAACTTGGAACGGATTTAACTGCGCTAGCTCGTGCGGATAAGCTCGACCCCATTATTGGGCGAAACAAAGAAATTGAGCGGGTGGTTCAGATACTAAGTCGCCGCACCAAGAATAACCCAGCACTCATGGGTGAACCAGGTGTGGGCAAAACAGCTATTGTTGAAGGATTAGCCCAGCGCATAGTAGCTAAGGAAGTTCCTGAAGTATTGCATGGCAAGAGAATAGTCGCCTTAGACATAGGCGCGCTAGTGGCAGGAACAAAATACCGAGGTGAATTTGAGGAGAGGCTGAAGAAGGTTATTGAAGAAGAAAAAGCTGCAGGTAATTGCATTCTATTTATTGATGAAATGCAGACTATTGTAGGTGCGGGAGCAGCTGAGGGTGCTGTTGACGCCTCCAATATCCTAAAGCCTTCGCTGTCACGCGGGGAGATACAATGTATCGGTGCTACCACTTTAGGTGACTACCGCAAATATGTGGAGAAGGATCCAGCTTTGGAACGGCGGTTTCAGCCTGTCTTAGTGGCTGAACCTACTACAGAGGAGACTTTGGATATCTTGCGGGGCATCAAACATAGGTATGAGGAATTTCACCGCTTAAGTATAAGCGACGAAGCCTTGCAGGCAGCGGCTTCTTTGGCTACCAGATATATCGCTGATCGTTTTTTGCCTGATAAAGCTATTGATTTGGTGGATGAAGCTGGCTCTCGAGTACGTATTAAACGTGGCAATGTCCCCCTCGGTTTAACAGAAGCAAGGCGAGCTTTGGAAAGCGTGCGTAAGGAAAAGGAAGAGGCTATAGCCTCTCAACAGTATGAATATTCCGGGGAACTACGTGACCGCGAACTCCAGTTGGTGGACAAAATTGAGAAGACGGAGAAAGAATGGCAAGTTAAGCAGGAGTCAGACAAACCCACGGTTACTGAGGAGGACATCGCTGAAGTGGTTAGTATGTGGACGGGAATACCTGTGGTGAGGTTGACTACTGATGAAACCAGTCGCCTTCTGCAAATGGAGGAGGCTTTACATCGCCGCATCATTGGCCAAGATGAGGCTATAAATACTGTGGCTAAAGCGGTAAGAAGAGCGAGGGCTGGTTTGAAAGATCCACGGCATCCCATTGGAGCCTTCATATTCTTGGGGCCTACCGGGGTAGGTAAAACCGAGTTAGCTCGAGCTTTAGCTGAATTTATGTTTGGTAATGAAGATGCCTTAGTTCGACTTGACATGTCAGAGTTTATGGAGCGCCATACTGTAGCTCGCTTGGTTGGGGCACCGCCAGGCTATGTTGGTTACGAGGAAGGCGGTCAATTGACCGAGGCGGTGAGGCGCAAATCTTATTGCGCTATTCTTCTCGATGAAATTGAAAAAGCACATTATGACGTGTTCAATATCTTGCTCCAGATCTTTGACGATGGCCATTTAGCTGATGCTAAGGGGCGACGTGTTGATTTTCGCAATAGCATTATAATCATGACCAGCAATATTGGCGCTGAGCTCATTAAGCGCGAGATGGGCATGGGGTTTGCAGTTCATATTGAGAGCAAGGAAAAGCAACAGATGGAATATGAAAAGATGAAAGAGAAGGTACTCAGTGAAATGAAGAAAAGCTTCCGCCCTGAGTTTCTCAATCGTATTGATGCCACAGTTGTATTCCACGCTTTAACTAAAGAACATATCCGTCAGGTTGTTGAGTTAATGCTTAACCAAGTTATCGCTTCGCTTAGAGAGAAGGGTATTACCTTGGAAGTCACTGATGCGGCTAAGGATTTTTTGGGCGATAAGGGTTATGACCCTGTCTTTGGAGCACGCCCTTTGCGTCGCGTAATCCAGAATTTGGTAGAAGATCAGCTCTCTGAAGCTTTGCTGCGCGGTGAATTTCTGTCTGGAGATGCTGTGCTGGTGGACTGCGACGGAGAGGAAATTGTAATGAAACCACTAGTTAAGGAGGCTTTGTAAAAATGGCACAAGAGATAATTGAGGCACCGTTACCTGGTAAGATACTGGAAGTCAATGTAAGTGTGGGTAATACTGTTGAGGAGGGTGGGATAGTTTGTATCATAGAAGCGATGAAGATGGAAAATCCTATAATGTCTCCAGTAAAGGGCTCGGTTACAGAGGTAGCAGTTGCGCCGGGGCAGACAGTTAAGACCGGGGAAAAGATAGCTGTTATTGAGTATTAACCATCTTGTTTTGCCAAACGTCAAAATAGAAGAAATTAATTAAGATAGAAGTTTAGCTCGCTGGGTGAGAGCGTGCGGTCTTGCCCAAGGCAAATTTGAGATCTAGTCAAGGCAAATCCAAAACTGTTTTCGTTTGCCAGCAATGCGGCAAGGAAAGCCCGAAGTGGTTAGGACACTGCCCTGATTGCCAGGCATGGAATAGCTTTGTAGAAACTGCGGTTAGTTTATCCCCCGCTTCTTCTGATTGGCTTTACTCTACAGGGAATAAAGCCCAAGAACTTTCTCGTGTGGCGAAGGCCACTTTTCCTCGCCTCCACCTTGGTTTTGCTGAGCTGAATCGAGTACTTGGTGGTGGTTTAGTGCCTGGCTCCTTAGTGCTTGTTGGGGGGGAGCCGGGAATAGGTAAGTCTACGCTTTTGCTCCAGGTTTCAGCGATGGCGGCTAGGAATAGCAGAATCGTTGCTTATATCTCTGGGGAAGAATCCATTAACCAGGTTAAACTTAGAGCTGAGCGACTAAACATAAGTGGCGAAGGGATCTATTTCCTCTCCGAGTCCAGCTTAGCTGCGGTGCTAGAGTGTCTTACGTCATTGCGAGCGGAGCGAAGCAATCTCATGGTGATTATCGATTCCATTCAAGCTATGTATCTGGAGGGTGTGGCTGGGGCACCAGGCAGCATCGCCCAGGTGCGCGAATCTACATTAAGGTTAGAACATTGGGCGAAACAAAGTGGCGTGCCCGTTTTAATTACGGGGCACGTAACTAAAGAGGGGGCCATCGCAGGTCCTGGAACGCTGGAACATATCGTTGACGTGGTGCTTTACTTCGAAGGCGAGCCATTTAGCAGTTACCGAGTGCTACGCAGTGTGAAAAATCGGTTCGGCTCCACTAACGAGATAGGGATATTTGAGATGGGTGACAGCGGGCTGGTAGAAGTGGATAACCCCTCTCAAATTTTTTTATCCGCATATAAGGAGGAAGCTATTGGCTCAGTTGTAGTGCCTACTCTCGAAGGGAGCCGCCCTTTGTTGGTGGAGATTCAAGCTCTAACCACTACTAGCAATTTTGGCCCGCCGAGGCGAATTGCTAATGGAGTTGATTTTAATCGGCTGCTCTTAATAGCTGCTGTGCTTACCAAGCGTGCCGGGTTAAAGCTTTTTAATCAAGATATCATAGTTAATGTTACCGGTGGCTTAAAGCTCAATGAGCCAGCGGTTGACTTAGGGATTGCCTTAGCCATTGCCTCCAGCTTCCATGATAGTAAATCGATTTCGGGCTTAGTTGTTCTGGGGGAAATAGGCTTGAATGGAGAGCTTAGGGGAGTACCTCGAGTGGAGAGGAGAGTTGCTGAGGCTATCAGGTTGGGCTTTAAATCTTGCCTCATGCCCAAACTTAAATCTAAGCTTTCCCTTGACCATGCCGAGATTCAATTAATTGAAGCTAGCTCTGTAGCTGAAGCGTTGAGGCTAGGGCTAACAACGAGAAATGCAAAAAGCAAAATCTAAAATGCAAAAGTACAGAGCAAAAATTAAAAAATGAAAGCTTTTTGTACTTTGATTTTCTGAAAGAAAGTGAGGGCGGTGAATAAAGGTGGGGATGTAGGAGCTATCATAGCTGCGGCTGGCAGCAGCCAGCGGATGAATGATGTAGATAAGCTCTTTGCTCCTCTTGGAAGCAAGCCCTTGCTGGCCTGGTCGATAGATGCTTGCCAGAGGTGCAGCTTAATTAAGCAAATAGTAGTGGTACTCAAGGATGAGAGTTTGGAGCTGGGGCAAAGGTTGAAAGAGGAAAGAAGATGGACCAAAGTTACCCTGTGTCTTGGTGGCGTACGCCGGCAAGATTCGGTGAAGGAGGGGTTAAATAAGCTTAAGGATTGCCGCTGGGTCATGATACACGATGGGGCGCGTCCCTTCTTAACTTTGGATTTGATTGAAAATGGACTGAAGGCAGCCAGGGAAACTGGTGCTGCCATAGCTGCAGTACCGGTTAAGGATACTATAAAGCTTGCCACTAGTGATGGGTTGATTAAGGAGACACTTCAGCGTGACAAGTTATGGGCGACGCAGACCCCACAAATTTTCACGTTCGATGTGATTACTGAGGCATACAAAGAGCTTACAGCGGTGGTTACTGATGACGCCGCTGCCGTAGAGCGCTTAGGGCATAAGGTAAGGCTTTACATGGGCGCTTATAATAATATAAAGGTGACTACACCTGAGGATTTGAAATTGGCGAGAATTATCGCCCAAGATATGCTCTGAAACTTCACCCATGCTGGTGTTAAAAAACGAGGATTTAATAAAGTAGGTTTCCTAATTATGCCAGGCGTTATCTTATTAACCTATCAACTGCTCTTAATTTAAACTTCGCATCGGGAGATGGTCGTAGCAACTACAGTTTGAGGAACAGTGGCTGCCTCGTTTGTTCTGTGGTCTGACATCTCCTGTCCTTTTCTCCGCGGTTTAATGGTATCGCCTTTGGCCCGTTTGCACTGGCGTCTTTCCCGCCTTATATCTTCGAACACCTGATAGTTCGACAGGATTAGCTTCTTTGCCTACTCGTGGCTGATAGCTTTACCCTGAATATGGCGCATTTCATATGGTCTATTCTTTTGAGCCACCGCTGGGACTCTTGCCTCCATGTGGCTCATAACTGCTCCCATGGCTTACTTGTGGTTCTTGCCGTGATACACAACTTCCCGGTAGTAGGCACAGGCAAGCTGGGGATCGCAGCGAAGGCCTATTTGTCCTGCCTGATAAAGAGCCCACTTCATGATGACTGGGCCTGCTTTCGCCATTCTCAATCCCTTGATTTCCACACCGGACGATTGTCTGGCCGCCGGTACCACTCCAGCGTAGTTGTCAAAGGCTGACTGGCTCCGGAAGCGTGACGGGTCTCATACACTGGGTATAGTGCGCAGGTTATCCGAATGATGGGGTTACTGGTATAGTTTCTTCAGGCGTTGCGCTATGGCTTTAGACTTGCTTTCTGCGATCTCCATTAGCCTTAGCCCCCGAGCTATTTCCTCCTGGAGGTCGGTAAAGAATTCATCAGTGACTGCCTCAGTCGAAATGCATAGCTCATATAAGGGTGCTGTGTTTTGATAAGCGAGATACCCCAGGTGGCTCTCCACTACATCCCCTTTGCCCCGGGGCCTTGCTCTGGTCAGGAAAGCTTGGAGGGCTTGCTCTCCTGCATGAATGGCCGTTAGAGGATTAAGCTGAGTGTGTAGAAATATCTTGGCTGGGAGAGACCACGAACCTGAGAAGGCTCGCCGTATCATGGGGAGGTGATCATCCATGATTGCTCCAATTCGGGTTTTGCGTGCGTTAATCTCACTTTCCAGCGGCTTTCCCTGGCGGGCGAGACGCTGCATAGTGTAAGTTCTTGCTGGAGGAAGATAAACTTCATCCAACCGCTCCGAGCTTATAAAGGGCATCTTGGCCAGGGTTAGAGCGACAATCATGGCGCTCTAAGATAAGCGATGCAGTTACTTGCGCAGGGCAACTACTTCTCGCGCCTGAGCTCTTATGATGAGACTTGTTGTAGCAGCTCGTTTCGGGCTTATCAGATGCCTTGACGCCGGGGCAGCAAATTATTAACATAGCCATATAGGCTTAAAATTTCGCATCTGTTGATTCGGATACAAAGCATGGTTTATTAAATTAGCAAATTATTTGAAACGAGGTAAGAGACGTGAAAAAAATGGCAATAATAGGGGCCGGCGCTGTTGGTAGCTTGATAGGCGGCTACATTAGCATGGGTGGCGAGGATATTACCCTTGTTGCTCCGTATTGGCGGGAACATGTACAACTTATGAGACAGCATGGGCTGAAGATAGACGGCTGTAGAGGAGAGCATTTGGCAAAGGTCAAGGCGCTTCATATTGATGACCTAAATCAGCTGCAACAGAAAATAGACATCCTATTTATCGCCTTGAAAGCTTATGACACCGAGCGGATGCTCACTCTTATGAAACCCTATCTCGTAAAAGATGCCTGGGTTATTTCCTTCCAAAATGGGGTCATGGAGGACGAGATAGCCAGTATTGTGGGTAAATCGAATACGGTGGGTTGTTCAATCATATTAAGCGCCAGTATGTGGGAGCCTGGGCGTGTTACCCAGGAAGGTAAGCCGGATGGTGTTTTTTTTACCATAGGAGAATTGAACGGCCAGATTACGTCACGCATAAAGGAGTTAACCCGGATTCTTGAGCTTTGTGGACAGACCAAGATAATAACGAATATCTGGGGGCAACTCTGGACCAAACTGCTTATGAACTGTATGGTCAATACCATGGAAGGTATAACCGGGTACACAACGGATGAACTATATAGTGAAGAGAGAACCCGCCATGTTTTGAAGCTGATCGCAGCTGAGGTGGCAGAAGTAGCTGGTGCTTTGGGCTATCACATGGAGCCAGCCCTGGGAATAGATGCTGAAATCTGGAGAAAATCGGCTAGCAGCCCATCACCCGAGATTGACCAGGCGATGCACAAGCACGGTGAGATGTACCGGGGGAGCCACTCATCAATGCTTCAAGACATTATGAAAGGGCGGCGTACTGAGATTGATGAACTAAATGGCTATGTGGTGGACAAAGGTAAAGAACTTGGCATCCCCACTCCAGTCAACGAAGCCGCTGTAAGCCTGCTTAAGGAGGTGGAGAGTGGCCGGCTAGGGTACAGCCCGGCTAACCTGGATACCTTCTTGGGGATGATAGCGTAGTCTTTCAGCAATCAAGAGTAAGTTTTTCAATATGGCATTTAGCTAAGGTCTGGTATGGTTGGGGGAAACATACCACGCAAACTGGTTTCGCTGGCTTTCTCACCGAGCAAGATGGTTGAGTGTTGCATAGGGTGAACCAAAGCGGCATTGTTGGCGCTACGGGGTGGTCTCGACAATCTCCACCAACTCGATTTCAAAAGTCAGGTCTTTTCCTGCTAAGGGATGGTTGAAATCTAATGTTACCATCGATTCGGAGACTTCAATCACTGTAGCGTTCCATGTTCCAGTCTCATCTTGGGAGCTCAGTATCTGGCCAACCTGTGGGTCCAAGTCTTCGGGCAGTAGTTGGCTCCGAGGTACCTCAAACACTAAATCATCATAATATGGGCCATAGGCATATTCAGCCTGAATAGTTACCGTTAGCGACCCACCCACCTTCATACCGATTAAGGCGTGCTCAAAGCCAGCGAGTACTTCACCTTGACCGATTGTGAGTTCTAGCGGCTCGCGCTCAAGCGAACTGTCAAATACTGTACCATCCTGTAGTTTTCCAGTATAATGAACCTTCACGGTATCTCCGGCGCTCGCTTCTTCTGCTTGCTCTGCTTGCTCTCCCGACTGCGGCGGTTCTGCTGTTTCCTGCCGCCCCGCGCAGCCACTGATCAATATGGCCGCTACGACCAAGATTACCATCAAGAGCGTGTATCTGCTCTTCATCATGCCACCAATTCTACCGCAATGTTGAAGCATTGGGAAGGCCTCGTACTCGTTCACAACGTGCAACCGCAATTCTGAGAAAAGCCACCCAAGACTGCTCAAGATAGCTGCTCTTTTTGTGTCTTCTATTTTGGATTTCTCGGATATATAATGGAGTTAAGAGGTGGTAGGAATAAAGAGGCTAATCGCCTTAGTCACTCTCCGGGTGATACTGGCAGGCTTACTCACTTCAGGTATTCCTGACAGCAATGCGCCAGTTGCAGCACCAGTATCCTTGATAATGAGGTAACTAGCAATCAAGGTAATGTAGACAATTCTGATCCAGCAAGTGCTAAAATTGCGATTACGATGTATGCTTTGCCTGAAGAAGAGTAGAGCTGGGTGGGCTTGGAGAGGTGTTTTTTGGAACTCCGTGAAGGCGTAGCCGAAAGAGCTCGGACAATGTTTGATATCTATGGGAGAGAACAGGTTTGTGGCAATCTAGCTGTCACTGAAGAGTGTTACAATATCCCTGACTTGTGTAATGCAGCTATGACAGATGCTCATGTGGGATAAGTAGAGAAAATTGCCGAGGCTATGGCTTCCAGGCTAAGCCGGTGGAGTATTTGGTTACAGGAGGACGGCGGAATCATCGAGACAGCCAGGAAGGGGCTGAGATTGACAGACGGATGCTAGAACATACCCAGCAGGGAAGGTGGGTAGAGGTTACACTTGAGCATCTGACGCTAGGACTCGAATGTGGCAGGGCAGGAGCTTTCTCAGGCGTTACTGTCGACTTGGCTGTGGGTGTAGTAGCCGACCCGGTTGATAGCCGAAGCTGGAACCGCTATCACCTCTGAAATAACTGAAATGAAGGGCACAGCTCACCCGTTAAAGAGACGAGCTGCGAATCCTGGGGCTGCCAGGAATATCGAGGCCTATGTTAATCTGGGCACAGTCGCCTACGTCTGGACTACACACCAGCTTTTCACCCGTGGTCCCCCTCCATGCGGTATAGAAGGGTGGGTTGACAACAGACACTGAAAAGTTGTCAGACTGTACCGTCAAGAGTGGCATCACAACTGTTAACAACTGCCTGCCCTATGCTATGAAGCCCAAGACCAGGGGGGTGGTTACCATGGAGGATGACGGCTCTGACAAGGAGTCCATGTCAGGAATAGTTGCAGTTGGTGTCTAGTTGGTTATCTTCACCACCGGTACGGGGTCAACAATTGGTTTTCGCCGGGGTGCAAGTTACAAGAGTGAACGGCGGACGCGTAGTGATAAATGACTAATTTCAAGAATGAACAGCAAAGGAGTAATGAGAGATGATTAATTTCAAGAATGAACAGCAAATGTTTGATACCATGCGGGACAAATTGTATGCTGCGGTAATCTGTGACGTCCTCGACAGTTTATCTGCTCGTGAACAAGCTATGAGAGCGGACATATGCCCCGTATACCCGGAAGCACTTGTAGTAGGTAGAGCCTATACCGCGTTAAGTATAGATGTATTTGAGGTTGGTGATGACCCGTACCGAGGCTTCATTGAGGCGGCTGATTCTTTGAAAGCTAATGATGTGCTTGTTATGGGTACGAATCGCTCAACACGTACTTGCGCTTGGGGCGAGTTGATGTCCACAGCAGCTCGAGCCCGGGGTGCTAGAGGAGTGATTCTTGATGGCTATACCAGAGATGTGACTCAGATTACGGCCATGAAGTTCCCGGTTTTCGTCACTGGGACAAAACCAGTTGACTCCGCTGGCAGAAGTATCCTTACCAACCATGGCTGTCCAGTTGGTTGCGGAGATGTTATTGTGCATCCCGGGGATATTGTATTTGGAGATATAGACGGTGTGGTAGTTATTCCCAAAGAACTTGAAGAGGAAGCCATTTCGCTGGCTCTGGAAAAGGCTGAGAAGGAGAATTTGGTACGCGACGAGTTACTCAAAGGAACAACGGTGCGGGATGCTTATGCTAAGTATAAAGTACTTTGACAAGTAGGAAAGAGGCCTGAATACTGACGAGCATTTGTCCAGAGTGCAAAATTTTGGGACTGGAAAGATTAATGACTACGGCCGGGTTTGAGCTGCCTGAGTGGAAAACGAAACGATAAGACTCCCTCTCACTGCGAGCTGCTCTTTGGAGCAGCAAAGGGGGCAATAAGACAAAACCACTTACTTTTTAAAGGTGGTCTCAAACAAATGCATAAAAGGAGGATAAAGGATGGACCCAATCTACTTGATAAATCTAATACTCTGCGTTGTAATAGTGGTCTTTGGATGTCTGGGTTTTAAGAAGGCCAAGAATGTGTGGCCCTTATGCATCGCTATAGCCTTTGGCCTGTTCGGTATTTCCCACTTGCTAACGCTTTTGGGCCTTAAAGAAGCTTTAACAGAGTTTCTAATCGCCATTAGAACCATTGCCTATGTGCTCGTTATATATGCAGTGTGTCGAGTGGCATTTAAGAAATAGCTTCTCGGTTCGCGGTGGATTGAGTGAGCTCAAGGAAATATATCAGAGGTGGTACTTTTCTACGGAGCACTCCTATGGTCAAGAATAGGCTTGGCCCTTACTCAGACCTGAGAGCCTCGATGGGATT